>QCSX01000023.1 GCA_003209065.1 Prochlorococcus sp. AG-670-N10 | reverse complement strand
TACTCAAGACGTTCAAGTATGTATTCATACTGATACATTGAATGAAGCTGGTTTTGTAGAAGATACTATAGCTGCCATTGCAGGTAGAACTATACATACTTTTCATACCGAAGGTGCAGGGGGTGGCCACGCTCCAGATATTATTAAAATTTGTGGAGAAAATAATGTCTTACCAAGTAGTACTAATCCAACTAGGCCTTACACCAAAAATACTCTTGAAGAACATCTTGACATGTTAATGGTCTGTCATCATTTAGATTCTAAAATTCCAGAAGATATTGCATTTGCAGAGTCAAGAATTAGGAGGGAGACAATAGCTGCGGAGGATATTTTGCATGATATAGGAGCTTTTTCAATTATTGCAAGTGATTCACAGGCTATGGGACGAGTTGGAGAAGTAATAACAAGAACTTTTCAAACCGCGCATAAAATGAAAGTGCAAAGAGGTCCTTTACCTGAAGATTCTGATAGAAATGATAACTATAGAGTTAAAAGATATATCTCTAAAGTTACTATTAATCCAGCTATTGCTCATGGAATTAATAGGTTTGTTGGTTCTATAGAAAAGGGTAAAATAGCGGATTTGGTTTTGTGGAAACCTTGCTTTTTTGGTGTTAAGCCAGAACTAGTTGTCAAAGGGGGTTCTATAGTTTGGTCTCAGATGGGTGATGCAAATGCTTCAATTCCAACGCCAGGACCTGTTCATGGTAGACCTATGTTTGCGAATTATGGACAATCACTTTTAAAAAGTTCGTTCACTTTTTTGAGTAAAAATGCAATCGAGCTTGATATTCCTAACAAACTTTCTTTACAAAAAAATTGTTTGGCTGTAGAAAACACAAGATCAATTAGTAAATTAGATCTAAAATTGAATAATAAATTACCAAATATCACAGTTGATCCACAAACTTATGAAGTATTCGCTGATGGAGTATTACTTTCTTGTGAACCTCTTGAAGAAGTACCGATGGCTCAAAAATATTTTTTGCTTTAATAGTTATTAATTAATTTTTTTTTAGTTGTATTTATTTCTTTAGATCCTGCATTTGCTAAATCTTCTTGAAGCTTATTCTCACATGAAAGAACTCTTGACCAACTAGGAAGTTGTTGAGTTGTTGGATTTGCTAAGTAACCTTGAGTAGCAGGTCTTAATAATTTTGCAAATTTTTGAACAGACAATTCCTCTTCATGTCTGTCATATGGAAGCTTATTAACTGCAGAATCTAGTCCAAATTGTTTAACTCTATCTTCTCCTACTCTTTTATAAAGAACTTCAAGTGTTGATAATTGAGTGCTTGTTAGAGTCTGAGCTTGATGTTCCATAAGTCCTCTTAAGACACTAGATAGAATTTCTGTGCACATCTTTTGAAGACCTTCCTTGGAAGATAATCCTATAGTTTTATGTTTATGATCAAATAATCCAAGGTCTACTTGAGCTATTTTTGAAGTTCTGACATTCCTATAAACCTCTGATAGAAGACCTATCTCTAATCCCCAATCACATGGAATTCTTAAATTCATAGCTAAATCTTTTGTAAATGCAAATTCACCAGCTAGGGGATATCTAAAGGATTGTAAATACTGCAAAAACGGCCCATTGCCAACTAACTGCTCCAAACTTGCCAATAAAGGACCTACAAATAATCTAGTTGCTCTTCCTTGTAATTGATTTGTTTCTAAGGATAATCGACTATAGAAGGCTTTTACATAGGAAATCCCATATGATTCGTCTAACAAGGGAAGAATCATTCTTGATGGATATAAAGTGGTGAATGTTCTTATGTCAGCATCAAATAAAGCAACTACGTCAGATTGTCTTGTAGCAACCCCTATTCCTTGCCATACTGCCCATCCTTTTCCTGGAGTTCCAAGAAGTTCTAATCCATTTTTTTCTTGATTTTTTAATAGTTCAATCACAGATGGAGAATTTGTCCATTGAATATGAACAGGGAATGGCATTGAATCAAAAAATGACTTTGCAGAATTTACTTGATCTGCAGTCTTTGCAGATAGAGCAATAACTAATTCATTTAATCCGGTAAGATTTTTTAAAACTTCTTTAATGTCTTTTAGCGCTGGTCGTTCAAATTCTTCATATAGACATGGAATTAATATTGCTGTAGATCTTTTCTTAAGACGTTTATTTAATTCTCTAAGTAGATCCTTAGTGACACCATATTCATGTATTGTTGTTATTAAACCTTGTTGAAAGTCCATTTTCTATTTGATGTGCAGAATAGTGTTAATACTTCTATGATTTCTTCAAAGTGACGGAAATTGATTCAAAGAAAAAATTTGATAGATTAAGGCTTTGTAAATTGCTAGAAACAATTTATAAGGATCATACTACTGAAGAGCTTAACTTAATTTGTAATCAATTATTGCAGATTTTAGATAATTTCTCAGAGAAGTCTCGTTATGAAGAAATAAGTGAAGATAAAAAATGGGATGAATCTTTTGCTGTTTTAATAACCTATGCCGATGGGGTTTATAAAAAAGGAGAAACTACACTTGTAACGCTTCGAGAATTACTAAGTAAATATTTTGGGAGTTTATCAAAAGTAGTTCATATTCTTCCATTTCTTAAATCAACTAGTGATGGTGGTTTTGCTGTATCAAGTCATAAGTCTTTAGAAGAAAAATTTGGTAGTTGGGAGGATTTAAAAAGTATATCTAATAAACATTATTTAATGGCTGATTTAGTTTTAAATCATGTTTCATCATCTCATCCATGGGTTCAGCAATTTATTAAATGTCAAGAACCCGGATTATCTAATGTCTTTTCTCCTTCACAAGATCTTGACTGGAAAAATGTTATCAGACCAAGAAGTTCATCTCTTTTCTCCCAAATAAATACAGAAGATGGACAAAAACAAGTTTGGACAACTTTTGGTCCAGATCAAATTGATTTGAATTGGCTTAATCCTAAAATGACAATAGAGTTTCTTAACTTGATTATTACTTATTTATCAAATGGTATTAAATGGTTAAGACTAGACGCTGTAGGTTTTATTTGGAAGGAACCTGGCACAACATGTTTGCATTTACCAAAAGCACATTCGATAGTAAAAATTTTAAGGATACTTCTAAATGACCTTCTTAAGGATGGCGTATTAATTACTGAAACTAATGTTCCGCAGAAGGAAAATCTCTCCTATTTATTACCAGAAGATGAGGCGGACATGGCTTATAATTTTCCTTTGCCACCTCTTCTTTTAGAAGCAATAATTAGTTCAAGGGCAGATATTTTAAATTCATGGATTTGTGAATGGCCAGAGTTACCCAAAACTACAACGCTATTTAATTTCACTGCTTCTCATGATGGTGTGGGGTTAAGGGCTTTAGAGGGTCTCATGAATGAACAAAGAATTAAAGATTTATTGATTAATTGTGAGAAGAGAGGGGGTCTAGTAAGTCATAGAAGATTATCAAATGGGGAAGATAAACCTTATGAACTAAATATTAGTTGGTGGAGTGCTATGGAGGATCCTGGTAGGGATTCAAATCGTTTTCAATATGAAAGGTTTTTGTTAACTCAATTACTTGTAATGTCACTAAAAGGCGTTCCTGCTTTTTATCTACCAGCATTGCTGGCTTCAGAAAATGATATAAAAAGTTTTTCAATGACAGGTCAAAGAAGAGATTTGAATAGAGAAAAATTTAAGTCAGAAAAACTAGCAGCTGTTTTTAATAATCTTGAATCTAACGCTAATAAAAATCTTAAATACCTTAGACATGCAATGGATGTTCGAGCAAAATTACCTCAATTCCACCCTCAATCGCATATGGAATGTTTATCTAAAAATAGAGCTGATATTGTTGCTTTAAAAAGGGGTATTGGTTCAAAAGCTGTTTTCACAATTCACAATATGACCGAAAATAAAATTAATTACAGGTTTATTGATTATGAATTTAATAAGTTGATTAAAAATGATTTAAATATGCAAGATTATCTTACATCAAATAAATATAATTCTAATAATATTGAACTTGACCCTTTTCAAGTTATTTGGCTTGGTTTTTGATTGATGATTGATTTTTCTTCTTTATGGGTCGTTAGTGATGTTGATGGAACATTAATGGATCATTCTTATGATTTAACTCCAGCAAAAGAAACTATAAAATTACTTCAGAAATTATCTATACCAGTAATACTATGTACCAGTAAAACCGCGGCAGAGGTAAAGGTTATTAGAAATGAACTTAATTTAACTGATCCCTATATTGTTGAAAATGGTGCGGCCATACATGGTGAAACATTAAAGAGAGTTAATGGGGAGATTATTCTTGGAGAAAAATACGAAATACTTGAAAATATTTTAAGTAGTATTTCTAATGAAATTAATTATGATTTACAACCACTCAATAATATTTCCGACCAAGAGGCAACAGAACTAACTGGATTAAAAGGCCATTCTCTTGATTTAATGAGAGATAGACACTGGAGTATGCCATTCTTAAATCCTCCTGAAAACAAAGAAGAAGAAATTAATATTTGTTGTAAAAGATTTGGTGTAGAAATTTTTAGAGGTAACAGGATGAGTCATTTGTTGTCAATTAATTCAAACAAGGGTAAAGCAATAAATGCGCTCAAGAACTATTCAAATAATCCAAATATTAAAATTATTGGTCTAGGAGATTCTCCTAATGATTTACCTTTATTATTAAATTCAGATTACAAAATTGTAATTCCTGGCCCTAGTGGACCAAATTTGAAATTAATAGAGAAATTAAACGACCATAACTTCACCTTAGCGACTGATCCAAATGGTTATGGTTGGAAAAGTGAAATAAATAAGTTAATAAATAATTTAGTATTAAATAAACGATGAATAATTTAGATATTGACTTTCCATTGGATGATTTTGAAGAATTAATTTCTCAAATTGGATGGAGTTCTTTGGACGAATGGTTTATGTTTTGGAATCTTAAGAAAGAGATGCTTACAATTAATAATTTTTGGGATGATAATGTAAAAGATGATTGGATTTGGGGATTGGCTTTACCTCTTTTATCACAAGCATATAAATTGAATAAAAAATCTCCTGAGAGAAAAATTATTGGAATATCCGCTTTACCTGGTACAGGGAAAACTACTTTAGGTAAATGGTTGGAGAGTATATCTTTAAAATTAAAATTTAAGTTATCTGTTATCTCTATTGATGATTTTTATCTACCTTCTGAAGAAATGGAATTTGCTATTAAAAATAATCCATGGAATGTATCTCGAGGTTTTCCTGGCAGTCACTCGATTGATTTAATGAAAGAGAAATTACTTAAATGGAAAACTGATGGACAATTAAATGTACCTGTTTTTGATAAATCATTAAGAAAAGGTCTAGGTGATAGAGCTCATTGGAGGGACGAATCTCCTGATTTGTTGATAATTGAAGGATGGTTTTTAGGTGTAAAACCTTTATCTGTAGATTTAGATAATTCTGAAAAAATTTCACCTCCATTAAGTGTTTTTGAATCTTCTTACAGAAATAAAATACAAAATAATTTAGATCAATATTTAGACGTTTGGAATATGATTGATCAAATTTGGCATTTAAAACCTTTGCAATTTGAATATTTTAATGAATGGAAATCTAATCAAGAAAAAAGTATGCAGTTTAAGAGTGGAAGTTCTCTTAAAGATGATAATTTGAGTAATTTTCTTCGAATGTTAAATGTTTCTATCCCACATAAAAGTTTTGACGATATCAACTCGGATGTTTTATTGATGATAAATCAAGAGAGAAAGTTAATTAGAGTTGGATTAAATCAACAAATCATTAAATAAATTTTTTATTTAGTTGCTTTTTATACATTTTAGATCAATTTACTTAGTGTTTAATTGTAGTTAAATTTTAATTGTTTTTTATATGGTTGAGTTTTCTTACAAAAATGAAGGCTCCAGAATGGTTGTTTTGAGATGTATAGGCCCTTCTAATTTTTTTTTAGAAAGAGTGCTTTTTCCTACGGATATTTTGTCATTTACGGCTCCTAACGATTCTAGAGTTGAAATTTGGGGTAATGAATTATATGGTCCTAAATTAGAAGAAAGGATAAGAATTTCTTCTGAAAATGAAGATGCAACTCTAGTTGCTTAATTCTGTTGATTTTTAATTGTCTTCGAGTCAGAATTTTTAACGACCTAGGTTATTTTTATTGATATTATTGGGATATATTTGATTTTATAATGACTGAATTTGCTACTTTTGCCATAGGAGGATTTGTTCCTTCAGCCGCTATTGCCGGTGTTCTAGTTTTGATTGGTCTTGGAGCATTTTTTTATCTGGGATTGAAAGGGCCTACAGATTATTAATAAAAAAATATTAAATATACCTATTTAAGATGGATCTTACTGTAGTACTTTTTATAATTAGTATGCCTTTCGTATTACTAACAGTCTATTTTGGGACAAAAAATGATTTTTACGAAAGTGAAAATTATAAAGGTGACGGTTGTGCTCACGATGTGAAAAGATAATTTTATTTAATGTTTCCGCTATATATACAAGTCCATTTATTATCAAATTGCCAGACAGGAATATAGATTTCTTTAGAAATTTTATTCCCCGCTTTTTGACAAGTTTCCATATCTTTCATTGGAATAGTATGCAAAGATGGGCTTGTTATTCCACTTACCTCAGGTCTGCCTCCTGGGCCTTGTCTGTAAGTTCCAATAACTAGCCAATAATTTGCTTTAACAGCATCTGAAAAAATAAAAAGAATTACGAAGACTAATATTTTAAAAACAAATTTTTTCATAATATTAATACTTTAGCTTTTCTTCTAATAATGTAAATTGTATTATTTTTAATTGATATTATTATTGGAAATATTTTGAATAAAAACTATTGGAATTTTTAAAGTATATTTTTTATGGAATAATTTAAGGTTTAACAGAGTTTATTCCTGTAAGTAGCACTGCTCATTTAAAAATCTTATCTCTATTCTTTGGAATGGATGATCTTGGTTACTCTTATTCTGCAATTATACAAATTGGAAGTGTTTTTGCAATATTTTGGTATTTTAGGAAAAGTATTTCTAATTTTAAAAATACAAACTCTAGAAAACAAGATATTCATTTCTGTTTAATAAATTAATTAAATCTATCTTTATAGGTACAATTCTAATTGTTTTTATTGGTGGAATTACAAAGATATTTGTTCCAGGATTCTCTTATTCATTTTTATGTTCAAATTTTTCAATAGCTTTAGTCTCTATATTGATGTCTTTAATAATGCTTATTCAGATATTTCGACTAAGAAATCAATTAATTTAAACAATCATACATATGCAAACATCTTACATATAGGAATTGATCAAGCCTTTGCAATTGTTCCAGGAGTATCTCCTCGTTCAGGAGCCGTTATTTCTATGGCTCTTTTTTTCTGGATGGAATAAAAAGATGCAGCTAAATTTTCATTCCTTCGTGGTATTCCTTTCATCTCATTAGCAGCTTTTGTTGAGTTTTTTAGTACAGTAAATCAATTTTCAGAATTTCCATTTCTTTCTCTTTTCGCGTGATTAATTACAGCTTTCTTCTCATCTCTATTAGCTATAAATTTTTTAATAAAGTATGTTTCCTCTAATGGACTCAAAATATTGGTTTATAATCGTTTAATATTCGGAATGTTGATTCTTTTCAATTTATAGGAATTTAAATTAAATTAAATCAACATTTCTATGTTAGTGTTTTTTAAATATTATTTTACTGATGATTTTTTTTATATCATATCAGCTAGGAGAGGTTGAAGTTTCGAATCTTACTATCATTATATGTGCAATTTTTTCTTCATTTACTTTCATCGCTGTTGGAATAAGTTCTTATAAGTTGTACAAATCACTAATAAACAAAGACGATACTGAATCTTAATCGGAACGGCGGGATTTGAACCCACGACCCCCACTACCCCAAAGTGGTGCGCTACCAAGCTGCGCTACGCCCCGTATTTTTACTATAAATATAAAAGGCTTTTAATTGTTGATATCTATAGGTTTATTGTTAGATCTCAATACACATTTATCAATGTCCCAATTAAAATTATCCCATATTTTTGTTGGAAGTTTGTAATTACAGTTATTGAAACTTCCTAACTTTACTTTTGTAGGAGATGCCGAACAATATTGCCTACTACCTTCTACCGCTAAATACTGCTGGTGATATTCTTCAGCGAAGTAATAAGTGTCAATTTTTTTAATCTCTGTTTCTATGATTCCTAAATTATTTTTATAAAGTTCTTTTTGGTAAGCTTCTTTACTTGAGTAAATTTTGTCTTTATTAATGTCGTTCTTATAGTAAATTGTTGATCTATATTGTGTTCCCATATCATTACCTTGTCTATTTTTTTGAGTTGGATTATGACATTCCCAGAACATTTTTAATAAATCACTAATATCTATTTTATTAACATTCCAAACAACCTTAACGACTTCTGCATGACCTGTAATACCAGAGCAGACTTCATAGTAAGTAGGGTTATTCTTGTCTCCGCCTGCATAACCAACGGAAGTTGTAATAACTCCTGGAAGTTTCCAAAAACATTTTTCTGCACCCCAAAAACATCCACAACCAAATATTATTTCATCCTCTTGAGATTTTGGTTCCTCTTTTATATCAGTATTTAATATTCTGTGGAGGAAATTTGTTTCCTTATCTGAAACTGATTCATTGTTTGTCATAAGTTTTTTAAGAAATTCAAACATCTTTAGGTATTCATTTAATTAGTACTCTTTTTCAACTAACTATTTTATTAGTAGCTATTTCTCTCTCCCAAAGTTTTTTATATAGTCCATTTGTTGTAATCAAATCTTTATGGATCCCCTCTTGCACAATTTTACCTTGATCCATTACTAGTACCCTATCACAAGTTGCTGCCACAGATAATTGATGACTAATCATCAATATAGTTTTACTTTTATTTTCTCTCATCTCCTCGATAATTTTCGCGGCAGTTTTATTATCTACACTCGCCAACGCATCATCAAGTACTACTACAGATGCATCAACTAAAAGTGCTCTTCCTAATGCTGTTCTTTGGCGTTGACCACCACTCAGTGTAATACCTCTTTCACCTACAATTGTTTTAAAACCTTCTGGAAAACTATTAATATCATCTATCAATCCTGCGTTTACTGCACATTTTTTTACTACATTTCTTGAAGCTTTTGGATCTCCAAATTTTAAATTTTCAGAAATTGTAGATGTAAATAAAAATGCTTCTTGAGGCACTATAGCAATGTGTTTTCTTAAATCTCTTAATTTAATATTCTTAATATCAATATCATCTAAAAATAATTGTCCATCGGGTATTTCAATAGTTCTACCTAATGATTTAGCTAAAGTTGTTTTTCCACAGCCTACTGGACCAACTATCGCAATAAGTTCTCCAGGATTAATTTTAAAATTTAATTTATTTAAGGATTTAAATTTTGCACCCTTGTATTTTATTTTTAAATTCTTTGCCTCAAGTGTACCTTTAACTTTTTTCTTTATGAATTTAGCTTTTGGTTTATCAGTAATTTTTGGACTGTTCTGAAATATCTCCTCAACTCTATCTAGACTTACTTGTCCTAATTGAAAAGTATTTAATGTAAATCCTAATAGAGCTGTTGGAAATACAAGTCTTTCAACAAATAATATCAATGCAACTAGTCCACCAATTGTGATAAATCCGTTTTCTAGTTGAGAGGTTCCTAGTCCTAAAAGTATCAATAATGAAATTGAAGAAATACCTTGCAATAAAGGGAATAATGTACTTGCTGTTCTTGCGAGCTTTATAGCTGAATTACGATAAACTTTATTGTAATTATTAAATTCTTTCTTTTCAGCCTCCTCTTGTGCATAAATTTTTATAGCGCTTATCCCTGATAAATCTTCTTGTATTAAATCACTTAGTTTGGAAAGTGATTCTTGTTGAATTTTTCTTTGACTTACCATTCTACCTCCAAATAAACTAACTATTACTAATATCATTGGAAATATCATTAATGCAGCTACTGTCAATGTTTTATTAATCGATAACATTGAAGGAATTGTTAGAGAATAAGCCAGAACGATATTACATAAACTTAAGACCGTAAAACCTAATAGTCTTCTAATGTTTTCTACATCACTAGTAGCTCTACTTATAATATCTCCACTACCTTTTTTCTGTATCCAATCAGGGTCTTGAATTAGTAAATGGTCAAATAATTTTTGACGAAGATTTACTTCAACTTTTCTTCCTATCCCAAATACAATTTGTCTTGAAAATAATCTTATAAGACCCATGCATGTTGCTAGTAACATGAGCAATAATGATTTTGATATAACGAAACTAGAGGAAAATCCATCTTTCAATTGATCAATTATGTTTTTGACTTCTAATGGAATAAGAACACTTAAAATGTTCACTACTAAGAGAGCAATTCCACCATATAAAAATTCTTTTTTGTATGGTTTTAGATACTTAAATATGACTTTTAATTTAAGATTCTTCATTTAAAAATTCCCATATGATTAAGATAATGTTTCAATTTCGAATATGTGAGCTAGTTTTATAAATGATTTCGTTTTTTATTATGAGCAATGAACAAACTCATCCCCTGCATGCAACTGATAAAAAAATTATAGACTCTCTTATATCTAAAGATATACCTGAAGATCTTGACTTAATTAATTTAGCTAGATTAATTAATAGATATAATGATTTTCCTGGTGAAATTGAGATCAAAGAGGATATTGAAAAAACACTAAAATTTTGGAAAATAACAAAGGACAAACTTTTTGAAAAGACTAAGATATTATGGTCAAATAATTTTAGACCTTCAAATACGAATAAAGATTTAGTCGGTTCTGGTTTTGATACTTCTAATTGAGCCACCAACCTTAAATCCACTAAAAATAAATGTCTATTATTAAAACAAATTCTGAAATTCTAAACCAGTTACTATATGGGCAAGACCTTGATGCTGAGACATCAAATACTTTGATGAAAAGATGGCTAAATGATGAGATATTGGAGGTTCAAACAGGTGCTTTTTTGAGTGCATTGAGAGCTAAAGGAGCTACAGGAACTGAATTATCTTCGATGGCAGATGTACTTTTAAACGCTTGTAAATTGCCTGTCGAACGCCCCAATTTGTTTATGGTTGATACTTGTGGAACTGGGGGTGATGGGGCAAATACGTTTAATATTTCTACTGCTGTTGCTTTTGTCGCCTCATCATGTGGTGTAAATATTGCAAAACACGGAAATAAAAGTGCTAGTGGAAAAGTTGGCTCGGCAGATGTTTTGTTAAATCTTGGGATTAATTTAAATTCCACTTTAGAAAAGGTTATTTCTTCAATAGATCAAATTGGGATAACTTTCTTATTTGCTCCTGTTTGGCACAAATCATTAATTAAACTAGCTCCTTTGAGAAAGGCTCTTGGCATAAGAACTGTTTTTAACCAACTAGGTCCATTAGTAAATCCTTTAAGACCTAATGCTCAAGTTTTAGGGGTTGCTTCTAATGAATTACTTAATCCTATGGCTTTAGCTTTGAGCAGAATGGAAATGGATAGAGCAATCGTTGTTCATGGCTATGGTGGTCTAGATGAGGCTTCGTTAGAAGGAGATAATAAAATAATATTTGTAGATAAAGGTAACCTTAAACATTCAAAAATAAATGTCTCTGACTTTAATTATCAAAACACTTCAAATAAAGATTTAATCGTATCTAATGATGACTCTTATGAAGAGATATTAAAATCTGTTTTGAATGGTTCAGGTCAAAAGGCTCATTTGGATGTAGTCGCTTTAAATACAGCATTAGTCCTCTGGGTCGCAGGAATTGAAGATGATATTGAAAAGGGATTTAAAAAAGCTTTGTTCTCTATGAGTAAAGCAGAACCTTGGAATAAATTTTTGCTTTTGAAAAACTACCTTGAATCATAATAAATTTTTTATTTAATGAATCATCCTTTTAAGAAAAATGCAAAACTTGTTTTGAGTAATGGGATTACTTTTACTGGTTATTCATTTGGTGCGATGGGTTCAACTGTTGGTGAAATTGTCTTTAATACTGGTATGACTGGTTATCAGGAAGTAATTACTGACCCAAGTTATTTTGGCCAGATCATTACATTTACTTATCCTGAGATTGGAAATACAGGAATAAATTTCGAAGATTCAGAATCAGATAATTCTGTTAGAGGTATAATTGTGCGTAATTTTTCAAATAATAATAGTAATTGGAGATCTAAACTAAACTTTAATCAGTGGCTAATAGAAAAAAATATTATTGGACTTTATGGAATTGATACAAGAGCCCTTGTTAAAATTTTAAGATCTAATGGTTCTATGAATGGAGTTATCACTACTGAAAAAAATGATTTTGATAGTTGTCTTGAAATTATTTCTAATACTCCTAAGATGCAAGGTTTAAATTTAGCCAAAGATGTTTCAACAAAGAAAAATTATTTTTTTAAAGAAACTACAATAACTGATTTTGATGTAAGAGAAAAAATCCCCAATAATATAAATAAATTCAAAATTGTCGCAATTGATTTTGGTATTAAAAAATCAATTCTCAATAGATTAGTTTCACATGGATGTGAAATATTGGTTTTGCCTTCAAATTCTTCATTTGAAGATGTTTTAAGTCATGATCCTGATGGAATATTTTTCTCAAATGGTCCAGGGGATCCTTCATCTGTCCTTGACGGAATTAATTTAGCTAAATCACTAATAGATTTTGGAAAAATTCCTATGTTTGGTATTTGTCTTGGTCATCAAATATTTGGGTTAGCGTTAGGTGGAAAAACATATAAATTACCTTTTGGACATCGTGGATTAAATCATCCTTGTGGCATGAATAATAATATTGAAATAACAAGTCAGAATCATGGTTTTGCTATAGATCCGAATTCTTTGTCCAATGATTTAGTTGAAATAACCCACTTGAATCTTAATGATAAAACAGTTGCCGGATTGAAACTTATAAATAAGCCTATATTTAGTGTTCAATATCACCCAGAAGCAAGTCCTGGTCCTCATGATTCAGATTATTTATTTGAAAAATTTGTTTCTCTAATGTTAGAGAGATGTTGACATATTGATTCTTTTTGATTTGATAATTACATTTAGTAAATTAATTTTTTTTGGAGGGATTAAATCATAGAAGATTTCCAAAAGTTAACAGTTTCTTTAAGAGGCAACATTGAAATAAAGGCAAATATAATTGTTTTTACTTTCAAAGGGCAATTAGACGCATTTTCTGAAAAACAATTTAAAACTTTTATTACCAATACCCTTAAAAAAGAACCTCTGTCATTTGTAATTGATTTAAGTAAAATTGATTTCCTTGATTCATCCGGTTTAGGTGCCCTTGTTCAAACTTCCAAGGAATGCAAAAAACTTAAACTAGGGTTTTCTGTAGTTGGAAATTCTAGAGTTGCTCAAACTATAAAACTAGTAAGATTAGCAGACTTTCTTAATTTGAAAGCTACTCTTCAAGAAGCTCTGCTCTATTTGAAGAATTGAATTATTGGATACAAAATCTTGCCCCTCATGGTTCTCCTGATGAGATAGGTGTTATTCAACTTGCTTGGCTAGGGGATTCTGTTTGGGAGTTACATCAAAGATTACGCCATATTCATATTCCATTAAAATCAAGAGATCTTCATCTTTCAGTTGTAAATGAAGTAAAAGCCCAGGCTCAATCAAAAGCATTAGATGAAATTGAACATTTATTAAATTCATTTGAAATTAATTTAATAAGACGAGCCAGAAATAAAACAAAAAGATTTCCAAAATCTTCAGATCCTGCTATCTATTCAAGAGCAACAGGTTTTGAAGCTTTAGTTGGATGGTTATTTCTAAAAGACCCTAAAAGATTGTCTAAATTTTTTGAATACCTAGAGTGTAAATAAGCTATAAAATTTATGAAAAACTTTTCTAAAAATAATTACTCAACAAAAAGGAATGATACAGAAAATAGAAGATCACAATCAAAAAATAATTACTCAACAAAAAGGAATAATACAGAAAATAGAAGATCACAATCAAAAAATAATTTTAAAAAAGGAAATGATTTAAATACAAGAGATAATTTTAAAAGTAGAGACGATTCAACTATGAGAGACGATTTTAAAAGAAGAGATAATTTTAAAAGGCGAAACGATTCTAATAGAAGAGAATATTTTAAAAGAAGAGACGATTCAACTATGAGAGACGATTTTAAAAGAAGAGATAATTTTAAAAGGCGAGACGATTCTAATAGAAGAGAAGATTTTAAAAGAAGAGACGATTCAACTATGAGAGACGATTTTAAAAGAAGAGATAATTTTAAAAGGCGAGACGATTCTAATAGAAGAGAAGATTTTAAAAGAAGAGATAATTTTAAAAAGCGAGACGATTACGAAAGAAAAGATGATATTAAAAGTAATGGATACAGCTACTCAAAATCAAAAGAAAAACCTAGAAATAGTTTTAATCAACCACAAACAAGATTTTCCTCTAACGCCCCGCAAACTGAAAATAATTCAAAAAAATTTCAATTGAGTTTAAATGAAAGGAATTTTGAAGACTGGATTTGGGGTAAGCATTCTGTTTTTGCTGCTTTAAATAGTGAAAGACCAATCAATAGAATTTGGTGTACTTCTGAAATTTTTTCTTCAGAAAAATTTTACTTATTATTAAAAGACCTTAAGTCTAAAGGCGTTTTAGTAGAAGAGGTGACTTGGTCTAGACTCTCTCAAATAACATCCGGAGCCGTTCATCAAGGTGTTGCTTTACAACATGCTTCTACTGAGTCTATATCTTTAGAAAAATTAATTGATATATCGAAAAGTAAATCCTCTAATCCTATTATTGTGGCATTGGATGGTGTGACAGATCCTCACAACTTTGGTGCAATTATTAGATCAGCAGAGGCTTTTGATTGCAAAGGTATTATTGTTCCTCAAAGAAGATCTGCTGGTTTAACTGGAACTGTTGCAAAAGTTGCTGCTGGAGCATTAGAGCATATACCTGTAAGCAGAGTCGTAAATCTAAATAGAGCTATTGATGAATTAAAGAAAAAGGGGTTTATCATTATTGGTTTATCTGGAGATGGGCAAGTTCCCATTTCAGAATTTAAGGAAAAAGCTCCTTTTGTTGTAATAGTTGGAGCAGAAAATAAAGGTATCTCTTTGCTAGTCCAAAAAAAATGTGATTATTTACTTAAAATTCCTCTTAAGGGTAAAACTTCAAGCTTGAATGCATCCGTAGCAGCTGCTATTTCCTTATGTTATTTATCAAATAATTAGTTTTTATAGTTATTAATTAAAATTTTGTATTTATTTTTATCGTTATAAATATATTTATTTAATAATTAATTATTGAATAATTACTCCAAAATGTATACAATTTAACAAGAATTGCTGGTCTAATATTGGCCAAAAAAATTGATTAGAAATTTTGGAAACAAACTTGGTTTAGCTTGGTGGGCTAAAGTTGATACTGGAACTCCCTCCGCAACTTATTGGTACGGTCCATTTCTATTAAAGCGCAATTTAGATAAAAATTTAAAAAATTTTCTTAATGATCTTTCTGAAGAGGGTTCAAAGGATATTAAACATAGTATTATCAGATGTAAAAAAGAAGAACCATTAACTGTTTGATAATTAATTTATTCTAAAACTTTATCTTGATATGAATTTTAATTCTTTTAGAAAGGAAATTAAAAGTGGAAATGCCTCTGTTAAGGAATTAATTAATGAATTTTTTTTAAAAATTGACTCATTAAATCCAAAAATAAATGCTTACACTTGCTTAACAAAACAAATCGCGAATTCTCAATCTGAAAAAATAGATGAATTTATTTTTAATAATAAAAAAATACCGCCTCTTGCGGGAATACCTATTGCTATAAAAGATAATATTTGTACTAAAGGAGTGGTAACTTCTTGTTCAAGTAAAATGCTTAAAAACTTTGTTGCTCCATACGAGTCGACTGTATCTGGCAAATTATGGTCATCAGGTGGGATTTGCTTAGGAAAAACTAATTTAGACGAATTTGCAATGGGAAGCTCTACTGAGACTTCTGTCTTTGGAACAACTTCTAATCCTTGGGATATAAATAGAGTTCCTGGCGGAAGTTCTGGAGGTAGCGCTGCTTCAGTAGCTGCTGGTTTATGCTTAGCCGCTATTGGCTCAGATACTGGGGGCTCCATAAGACAGCCGGCATCTTTTTGTGGAGTAGTAGGTCTGAAACCCACCTACGGAAGAGTAAGTAGATGGGGACTAATTGCTTTTGCAAGTTCTTTAGATCAAATAGGTCCGATTACAAATACTGTTTCTGATGCTGCTGAAATTCTTTATTCTATTTCCGGTAAGGATCATCTTGACTCGACATGTCTAAATAAACCCGTACCTAATTATTTATCAGATTTAGATAAATCTATCAAAGGTGTAAAAATCGGAATTATTGAAGAGTGCTTTAATCATCCTGGACTTGATCCTGAAGTTAAATTGTCTGTGTTATCTAGTGTGGAAAGATTCAGATCTTTGGGAGCTGAAATTTATGATGTGAAATGTCCAAGATTTAATGATGGCATAGCAACATATTATGTAATAGCTCCATGTGAGGCTTCCGCTAATTTAGCCAGATATGATGGCGTTAAATATGGTTATAGATCAGATGGAGAATCTAATTTACTTGATATGACATCCAAGAGTAGAGCCGAAGGGTTTGGAGATGAGGTACAAAGAAGGATTTTGATTGGTACCTATGCTCTGTCTTCAGGATATAGTGATGCTTATTACAAGAAAGCTCAGAGAGTAAGAACCTTAATAAGAAAGGATTTTGACAGTGCTTTTGATAATGTTGATGTTTTACTAACACCAACATGTCCTACAACTGCATTCTTAAAAGGTGATTTTGTTAATGATCCTTTGTCCATGTATTTGTCGGATCTTTTAACTGTTCCAGTTAATCTTGCTGGGCTCCCAGCTATAAGTATTCCGTGTGGCTTTGATAAAAAGGGCTTACCTATTGGTCTTCAATTAATTGGAAATGTTTTGGAGGAGCATCGAATATTAAATGTCGCAAATATATTTGAAAAGGATGCTGGAGTGATGAATAACAAACCTAATATTGAAATTTTAATTAATAATTAATTTGTATGAGTTAAATATAGAATTTCTAAAAATATTCTCTATCTTATAAATATAAATTGTTTAAATATGGGATTTGTTCCACTACACAATCATAGCGATTACAGTCTTCTAGATGGAGCAAGTCAAGTTTCGAAAATAGTCGAAAGGGCTTCTGAACTTGGAATGGATTCAATTGCCTTAACCGATCATGGGGTAATGTATGGAGTTCTTGATTTAGTCAAAAAATGCAAGGATAAAGGTATAAAACCTATTATTGGTAATGAAATGTATATCATTAATGGTTCTATTGATGATCCTCAGCCAAAAAAAGAAAAAAGATACCATTTAGTAGTTTTAGCCAAGAATCATACAGGATATAAGAATCTTGTAAAATTAACGACAATAAGCCATCTTAATGGGATGAGGGGTAGAGGTATCTTTTCTAGACCTTGTATTGATAAATCTCTTTTAGAAAAATATAAAGAAGGTCTTATTATTTCAACAGCATGTTTAGGTGGCGAGATACCTCAAGCAATTTTAAAAGGGAGGATTGACATTGCTGAGAATATTGCTTATTGGTATAAAAAATTATTAGGAGATGATTTTTATCTTGAGATACAAGATCATGGCTCTGTAGAAGATAGGATTGTAAATGTTGAACTAATAAGAATCGGGAAAAAACACCAAATTAAAGTTATTGCTACTAATGATGCTCATTACATCTCAAATATGGATGTTGAAGCACATGATGCATTACTTTGTGTCCTTACAGGGAAATTAATTAGTGACGAAAAGAGATTGAGATATACAGGAACAGAATATATTAAAAGTGAGAATGAAATGCTTAAACTTTTTAATGATCATATTGACAATGAATCTATAAAAGAAGCCGTAAATAATACAGTTGAGGTTTCACAAAAGATTGAAGAATTTGAGTTGTTTGGAACATATAGAATGCCTAAATTCCCATTAAAAGAAAATGATGATTCTTTATCATTTTTGACAAAAATATCTAAGGAGGGTCTTTTAAAAAGACTTAATAAAAAAAATTTTGATGAAGTTGAAGATATTTATAAAAATAGATTATCTTCTGAATTAAAAATTATTAATGACATGGGCTTCCCAGATTATTTTTTAGTTGTTTGGGACTATATCAAATTTGCTAGAGATAATTCAATACCTGTGGGTCCTGGGAGAGGTTCTGCCGCGGGTTCATTGGTAGCATATACTCTTCAAATTACAAATATTGATCCTGTTAAACATGGTTTGTTATTTGAGAGATTTTTAAATCCAGCAAGAAAGTCTATGCCTGATATTGATACAGATTTTTGTATAGACAGGAGAACGGAAGTTATTGATTATGTAACCAATAGATATGGTGAAGATAAAGTTGCGCAAATAATTACCTTTAATAAAATGACATCTAAAGCCGTACTGAAGGATGTTGCTAGAGTTCTAGATATTCCTTATGGTGAATCGGATAAGTTGGCTAAGTTAATACCAGTTGTAAGAGGTAAGCCTTATAAACTAAACGAAATGATTGATAAAAAATCACCTAATGCTGAATTTAGGGATAAATATCTAAAAGATAGGAATGTAAAAAGATGGGTAGATTTGGCATTAAGAATTGAAGGAACTAATAAAACTTATGGAGTTCATGCAGCAGGTGTCGTTATAGCATCGGAGCCTTTAGATATGCTAGTACCACTTCAGAGGAATAATGAAGGTCAAATAATTACTCAATATTCAATGGATGATATTGAATCTTTAGGGTTACTGAAAATGGACTTTTTAGGTCTTAAAAATCTTACAATGATTGATAAGACAATATCTTTAATAGCATCCTCCACAGGACAACAAGTCAATATTGATGAATTACCTCTAAACGATAATAAAACTTTTGATCTTATTGGAAGAGGAGACTTAGAAGGCATCTTTCAACTTGAATCCTCTGGTATGAAACAAGTTGTAAAGGATTTTAAACCAAATTCCCTTGAAGATATTTCTTCCATTTTAGCTCTCTATAGACCAGGCCCTCTTGATGCAGGTCTTATACCAAAGTTTATCAATAGAAAAAATGGTAATGAAAAAATTGATTTTCCTCATCCTTATATTGAATCCATCCTTACAGAAACCTATGGAATAATGGTTTATCAAGAGCAAATTATGAAAATTGCACAAGATTTGGCGGGATATTCTCTTGGGGATGCAGATTTGCTACGCAGAGCAATGGGTAAAAAGAAAGTATCTGAGATGGTAAAGCATCGGAATCTTTTCA
>QCSX01000022.1 GCA_003209065.1 Prochlorococcus sp. AG-670-N10 | reverse complement strand
AGTCCCCAACCTAATTTATTTCTCAAAACTTGAAAAAACTCATGATCCTCAAGTCTTATAAACTTAACCGAATGTTTACTTTTTCTAATTAGGACTCTATCTTCAGGCCAAACATAGCATCCTGCATTTCCATCAACGACCATAACTAATCTTTCAGGGGTTGCAGGGAAAACTGTAACAGGTTCTGAATCATTAAAAACTAAGGCCCTTGAAGCTAAAGAATGAGGAGCAATTGGAGTTAATTGAACTACTGGGCAATCGGGGGTAATAACAGGGCCGCCGGCACTCAGTGAATAGGCAGTTGAGCCGGTTGGAGTAGAAAGGATGACGCCATCAGCTGATATATCGACTGGAGCATGTCTACCTATTGAGACCTCAAAATGACACATACTTGTCAAGGGTTCTCTATGAAGAGCCATTTCGTTCAAACAAAGAGATTCCCATCTTCTTTGTTCATTTCTCATTACGCTAATTATTAAACTTTTTCTTTCTTCTATATCCCAATTACCGATAATAAGTTTATCAATTGCTTCCTCTAGATTCGAAAGATATGCTTCCGCGAGAAAACCTAAATGCCCAGTATTTATTGTAAGGATTGGAATTTTTGCAGGAGCTGTCTGTCGCGCTGCAGAGAGGACTGTTCCATCTCCACCAAGAACAATCGCAAACTCCATAGAGGAATCGAACCCTTCTGGAACACAATTTGAATATCCTAAAGGACGAACGTGTTGATCAGGATTGGCAAAGCCAACCATACCTCCAGAACTACTTACTCTTACAACTTCATAATTGGATTTTTCCAATTTTTTTTGAACAGAAATTGCAGTTTGAACAGCCAGTTCCTTACCATCATTGACGATTAGTCCAGCTTTACGTACCAATCGATAAATTTAAAACTATTAGTATTTTAAACTAAATAGATAAAGAAACCTAATTTAAAATACTAATCATATTAAAACTGTTTTAAAAATCTTAGATCATTAGTATAAAATCTTCTTATATCATCAATCTGATGTCTCACCATACAAAATCTCTCTACACCTAACCCAGCTGCAAATCCACACCATTTCTCAGAATCAATTCCTAATTTTTCTAGAACCTTTGGATCTACCATCCCACAACCCATTACTTCTAACCATTTACCTTTCCATTGAACATCAACTTCTGCAGAAGGTTCAGTAAAAGGAAAATAACTAGCTCTAAATCTTACAGGAATATCTCCAAAAAAAGTTTTTAAGAATGTAAGTACAGTTCCTCTCAGATGACTAAAATTTATATCTTGATCGATACATAAAACTTCAACTTGATTAAAAACAGGAGAGTGAGTAGCATCAACGGCATCTCTCCTATAAACTCTTCCTGGTGCAATAATTCTTACTGGAGGCGGATTATTTTCAAGATATCTAATCTGAACAGGTGATGTATGAGTCCTAAGTAGACGATTTTCATCTAAATAAAAAGTATCCTGCATATCTCTAGCTGGATGATTTTTAGGTATGTTAAGTGACTCAAAATTATAAAAATCACTCTCTATTTCAGGGCCATTCTCTACCGAGTATCCCAACCCGCAAAAAATATCTATAATCTCATCTTGAGTTGAAATTAAGGGATGCTTATTCCCCGGGATGGTTCCTATGGAAGGAATTGTTACATCAATTTTTTCATCTGCGATCTGTTTATCAATACCTTCACTAATAAGTTGTTTTTTTCTTGCAGTTATTAAATCTTGCAAGTTAATCTTTATCAGGTTTGCCTTCTGTCCAATAATTGGTCTATCAACAGAGGATAAGTTGCCCATAGTTTTCAATATTATTGATAATTCTCCTCTTTTTCCTAATAAAGAGACTCTTAATTGTTCTAATTCAGAATCACTATTCGCATTTTTTATATTCTCTTTTGCTAAAAGAGAGAGATTATTTAGTTTCCCCTCAATTTGACTTAATGATTCAACTTGACTCACTGATATAGTAAAAATAGATATAGTTTTATCTTACTTAAATATCGCCCATAATAAAATGTTTTAATTAATGGAATCATTAAATATTTTAATAAGTAATGACGATGGAGTTTTTGCTGAGGGGATAAGAGCATTAGCAAAATCTGCATTAAAAAAAGGACATAAAGTAACCGTAGTATGTCCAGACCAAGAAAGATCGGCTACTGGACATGGCCTTACATTGCAATCACCTTTGAGAGTGGAAAGAGCTGATGAATTATTTGAAAAAGGTATTAAAGCTTGGGGTTGCTCAGGCACCCCTGCTGATTGCGTAAAACTCGCACTATCAGAATTATTGGATAAAAAACCTGATTTAGTTCTTTCTGGAATAAATCACGGTCCAAATCTAGGAACAGATATTTTTTGTTCTGGAACAGTAGCTGCAGCTATGGAAGGTACTTTAGAAAATGTACCATCAATGGCAATTAGTGTTGCAAGCTTCAAATGGAAAAATTTTGAATTTGCTAGTGAAATTGCAATGAATATTGCAGAACAAGCAATAAAGGATAGTTGGCCAAAGTCCCTCCTTTTGAACTTGAACATTCCTCCGTGTAAAAAAAATAAAATCAAGGAATTATCCTGGACAAGATTATCAATCAGAAAATATAAAAACCAATTTTCTAAAAGGGAAGATCCAAGAGGCGATGATTATTATTGGTTAGCAGGTGAGGCAGTTTTAGATCTAAAATCTAAAGGCTATGGTCCCAAGAATTGGCCTAGTGATGTCTCTCAAATACAAGAAAATAAAATTTCTCTTACACCAGTAGAGCCAGACTTATTTTGGAGGGGAAGTTTAGACGTATTGCCAAAAATCAATACTTCATTTATAGATGCTTCTTAACAACCATAATGAAAAGCAAAGTCCAAAAAAATGAGCTGCTATAACTTGTGTATTACTTAGTACTGATAAAATCTCAAGACCAGTAATAGGAATGTCTGATGACGCCGTAATAAGTTGACCAGTTGTTTGAGAGGAAGCCTGTATAAAAAGTGCACCCATAAGTGCTTGATATCCAATTAAGCCAAACAAAATTCCTAACAAATCATTTATTAAGCCTCTTTTTATTAATTTGCTTGTTTGCCCTCTAGAGGGTCTAGCATTACTTGCAATTGCTCTACCAGTTCTTACTATTAACCAACCTTGCCACAAACTAAAAAGTAGTAAAATTAAAGAAATTGTTGTTAGTGATAGCCCAGGAGTTAAACTCAGCTGTCCTTCGCTTTTATTTACAACATTTGAAAAAAGCAAAACAGCTGTTACTACAACACCTAAAATGGATTGAATCCAAAAGCGTATCCAGCCAATGCGCCGCATTCCAAATGAAAGCGACTGAAAATCAATTTTGTCAGACATTCATTTGATTGAATAACTATGATCTATTCAAATTTGCCATCAAAATCATAAAATTGCACGTTATCTTGTGATCTCTTTAATATCACCATCTGAAGTTAAGCAGCCCACCTCAATTGCTATTGGTAGTTTTGATGGTCTACACGCGGGGCATCGAAAATTAATAGAAAGTGTTGTTGAAGAAAATGATTACACACCCACAATCGCAAGCTTTTGGCCACATCCAAGAGAAGTACTATATAAGGAAACTCGTCTTAGACTTGACCTGCCAGAGGAAAAGCTCCCTATCCTTGAAGATCTCGGTATAGAACAATTGGTTCTAATTCCCTTTGATAAGAAACTTTCTAAATTAAGTGCTGAGAACTTTATTAAAAATATTTTGATAAATCAATTACAAGCGAAAAGTATTTCAGTAGGAGCTAATTTTAGATTTGGTTTTAAAAGAAGTGGAGATATTAATACAATTAAACTTGCCACTAAAGATATGGATATAAAACTAAAAATCATTTCAATTTTAGAAGATAATGAAGGAAGAGTTAGCAGCAGCAGAGTAAGAGATTTATTACAAAAAAGTGATTTAAAGAATGCTTTTAAAATACTTAATAGGCCTTACAGTTTTAAAGGTAAAGTAGTTAAAGGGAAAGGTATTGGAAAGAGCCTGGGATTTCCTACAGCAAATCTTGAAATAGATGGAAGAAAATTTTTACCTGGGGAAGGAGTCTATGCAGCATGGTCTACCATAAATAATTCATCCAATAAAATTGCCTCTGTTATGAATCTTGGTTCTCAACCGACTATTGATCCTCTCTTACCATCCGCCGTTGAAGTTCATTTAATTAATACAGATATCAATCTATATGGGCTAAATTTATCAGTAGAACCTATTGAGAAGCTAAGGTCTCAAATCAAGTTTCAAAATATTGATCAACTCTCTAATCAAATTACAAAAGACAGAGAAAATGCTTTAAAAATTCTTTGTAAGCATAATAAATAATTTTCAAATGAGAAACTCAAACATAACTCAACCGGAAGATTTACGAATATCTCAAATTATTGACGCTAATCTAGATAGAGCAAGAGAAGGTCTGAGGGTCTTAGAGGACTGGGCCAGATTTGGCTTGGGTAATGAAGATTTGGTTATTAGAATAAAAAATTTCAGACAAATATTAGGTAAAAATCATTTAGAAATTTATAAATTATCAAGAAACCATATTGAAGATCAATGCAAAGGATTATCTCATGTTGAACAAATCAACAGGGGAAGTTCCTCAAAAATAATAAGTTGTAATTCTGCAAGGGTTCAAGAAGCTCTTAGAGTTATTGAAGAATTTTCAAGAATCCATAATAATAAACTTTCTAAAATAGCTTCCGATATTAGATATGAAATTTACACTTTAGAAATTGAACTATTAAATTTCAATACTCGTAAGAATGCACAATTAATAATTAGTGAAAACAATTTATATTCGATAACAGACCAAAGAGAAAACTTATTAGAAATAATTGAAAAAATATTGTTAGGAGGAGTAAAAATAATTCAGCATAGATTTAAAGAAGGTAATGATAAAGACCATCTCAAAGAGGCAATTAAAATAAATAACTTATGTAAAAAATATAATTCTTTGTTCATCGTTAATGACAGATTAGATATTGCACTGGCATCAAATGCAAATGGTGTTCATCTTGGTCAAGACGACATTGATATAAAAACAGCAAGGAAATTACTTGGTCCCTCAAAAATCATTGGGGTTTCAGCCAATAATTCAACTGATATCAATAAGGCTGTAAAAGATGGATGCGATTATATTGGAGTTGGGCCAGTTTTCCCAACCTTAACAAAGAAGAATAAAGAACCTCTCGGTTTGCAGAAAATTAAGGCTTTAACAAAAGATATCAATATTCCTTTTTTTGCAATAGGAGGAATTAATAAATTAAATATTTCTTCTTTAAGAAATCATGGAATTAGTAAGGTCGCAATAGTTTCTGGGCTGCTAAATTCAGAAGATCCAAAAGAAGAAGCTATGATTATCTTAAAAGAATTATCCCATGAAAATTAGTGTTAACGGTAAAGAAAAAAAAATAAAACTAGAAAATGAAAAGGCTTTACTTTCAAGCACTTTAGAATTCTTAGGATATAAGCAAAATACTGTGGTGGTTGAAGTAAATAACTTAATTATTAACTCAAAAAAATGGGAGAGTGAAATACTTAAAGAAGGAGATAAGTTAGAAATTGTATCTATTGTTGGAGGCGGATAATTTACCAAATAGTAGAAACTCGGAAATCTTCATACTTTTTTAACTTTAAGCTTGAAACAATAACCCAATTTTTAATTTTTTCATTTTATATTCTTTGTATTCAAAAAGAAAATGAAAGAAAACCTAAATCAAAATTCAAGATCTTTGAAATGGGAGCCTAATGGTGAATTAGCCCAAAAAGATTTATCCGAATTAATCGAAAGATTAAAAAATGTCGAAAGTGATGATACTTCTTCAGAACTATCAAGATTAGGTACCAAATCGAACATAATAAATTAATTTTGTTACTTAGGGCTTGTTTTTAGAAAAATATATATCAAATTATAATTACTGTAAATTAAATAAATGACCAAAAGATATCCAGAGTGGTTAAATACGAGTGTTGTTGTGAAGGCTATTAAAATGCGGGAAGAAGGAATACTTTCTAAACAACTAAATTTATGGATAGAGAATTTATTAGAAATCGAAAGAAAATAATAACCTTTAGGAAATCCTTTTTATAATTCTTATTGCAGCCATTGCCGCTCCATAACCATTGTCTATATTCATAACCGAAATCCCAGGAGCGCAACTTGATAACATACTATTTAAAGCAGTTTCTCCATTTTTACTAACTCCATAACCTACTGAAACCGGCACAGCTATTATAGGTTGAGGCAATAAGCCTCCGATGACAGTTGCTAGAGCTCCTTCCATGCCCGCACAAACTATAAGAACATCAAATTTATTAATTTCATCTATCTGGTTTAATAAACGATGCAAACCTGCCACTCCAACATCTATAAAAGATTGACAGCTCACACCATAGATTTCAAGGGAGATTTTAGCTTCAAGTGTTACAGCTAAATCACTAGAACCTCCTGAGATTATTGCAACTTTTTTTTCAGTAGAGATTTTTTTAAGATTCTCCCCAATTCTGAGACAATTTGCTTCTTCATAGAAAATTGCATCTTCATACATATTTAATAAATGCAAAGCTTTTTCTTTATCAATACGCGTAATAAAAACTACTTCTTTTTTTTCTAAGACTTCTTTAGACACTCTCTTTAATTGATCTATACTTTTATCTGCACCCCAAATCGCTTCAATAAGTCCAATTCTTTCTCTTCTCTGGAAGTCAAACCTAATATCTAAATTCATCCTTGTTTAACTAACTCTCCTTCATAAATTAATTCAAAAGGATTAACATTTATATTCAAAGATGTTTTAACGTTTTCTTCAAATTTTTCTTGCACCTCATTTACTTCCTTCATTGATATACTTTTCCATAGTTTTTTATTTTCCCAATTTACCAATATTAAAGCTTCTTCTTTTTCTTTATCCCAAAATATTTGTCTCCCCAAAAAACCATCTTGAATAGATAACCAAGGCTCCCAAACTTCTTTTTCAGCCTGAAGCCATATTTTTTTAAACTCAGAAGGAATCTTAAGTCTTAATTCTTCTGTGACAAGTCCAGTTTGATAAGTATCCATGGAAAGAGCATTAAGGATTGGAGAATTGATTTGAAAAAGAAAAATGAATAGACAAATAAATAAAAAAGAAAGGGTTTTTATTTTCTCTTTAACTTTAAAGTTTATTTTCATTCTTTTTTCTCAAGCAAAACTACAGAGTGACAACTTATTCCTTCCTCTCTACCCTCAGGACCCAATTTCTCATTTGTGGTAGCCTTTATTCCTATAAAACTATCTTCGATTTGCAAGATCTCAGCAATATTATTCTTCATTAGTTCTACAAAGGGGTTAATTTTTGGTCTTTCAGCAACAATAACACTATCAATATTATTCACTTCCCAACCTTGCTTTCTAATTAATTCAATAACCTTAGATAACAAAAATAAACTATCTACATTTTTCCATTTCTTATCAGATGGAGGGAAATATTTTCCGATATCACCAAGAGATAGAGCTCCTAATAAGGCATCCATTATTGAGTGGCTAAGAACGTCAGCGTCGCTATGACCATCCAGTCCTAAATTATCAGGATGATGTAATTTAACTCCTCCTATTATTAAATTTCTGCCCTCCACTAATCTATGAATATCATATCCATTGCCTATTCGGAATTTCATTATTTCATTTGAGTCTCTGTTTATTCTCTTACTTTTTGGTAATTTTTTATAGTCATCATTCGAAATCAAGTCATTTCTTCTATCCAAGGTCCTTTCTAACATTTTTTGCTTACGCCATAATTTAATCTCTTCATGATTACCACTAACCAGAATATCTGGCACCCTCATTTCTCTAAAAATCAGGGGTCTAGTGTAATGAGGATATTCTAATAAAGAAGAATTATGACTCTCATCTATTAACGATCCTGGATCTCCTAGGGTTCCTGGTAATAATCTTGTTAAGCCATTTATTATAGATATACAGGGAATTTCGCCACCTGAAAGGACATAATCACCTATAGATATCTCTTCATCAGCCAAGCATCTAACTCTTTCATCAAAACCTTCGTATTGCCCACAGATAATTATCAATTGATCCAAAGAAGACCATCTTAAAAGATCCTGCTGCTTCAAGACTTTACCTTGTGGAGTCATTAATAGTGTTTTACTATTCGGTAATTTGTCTATTGAATCATGAGCCTTGTAGATCGGTTCTGGTTTTAAAACCATCCCTGAACCTCCCCCGTAAGGCTTATCATCTACTTGCCTATAATTTCCTTCTCCGTATTTTCTTAAATCATGCAAGTTGACATTAATCAGATTTTTCTCTAAAGCTCTTGTTATGACTCCTAAATTATTGATTAATTCAAAAGCTTTGGGAAACAAAGTAATTACGTCAAAATTGAAACGAGTCATTTAATAATCCACCTCATAACCTAGCTCCATTAATTTTGATTCTTTTTTTCTCCAATTTGGAACAACTTTCACAAACAACTCCAAGTGAACTGGACCATTTATTAACTTCTTCATATTTGATCTTGCAGTCTGACCAATAGTCTTTAACATCGAACCTTTTTTACCAATAAGAATTCCCTTTTGACTTGTTCTCTCAACAATAATTGTAGCCAAAATAGCTGTAAAATTTTTACCCTTATCTCTTTTAATTTCTTTAATTTTTTCTATGTTTACTGCAACACTATGGGGGACTTCTTCCCTTGTATTGATTAATACTTGCTCTCTTACTAAATCCGCTAATAAATTATCTAGGGGTTGATCGCATATTGTATCTCCCTCGTAAAGCATTGGTCCTATTGGAAGAAAATTTAAAATTATATCAATCAATTCAGAGCACCCTTCTCCTTCAGATGCGCTTACAATTTGAAAATTTTTACTAGTTCCAAAAATTTTTCTATATTGATCTAATCTTAGACTCTTGAATTCCTTATTCACTAAATCCCATTTATTCAATACAACAATAAATTCAGTTTTATTTGCAACTAAAAAATCTTTTATGTATTCATCCCCTCTTCCAGGCTCAACACTTGAATCGAGAACTAAAACAACCATATCTACGCCATTTATTGCTGATTTAGCATTTTTCACAAGTATTTCGCCTAGAAGATGATGAGGTTTGTGAACTCCAGGCGTATCTACAAAAATTATTTGCCCAAATTTTGTAGTAAGTATTCCTTTTAATTTATTTCTAGTAGTCTGAGCCACAGGAGACGTAATTGTTATTTTCTCTCCAATTAACTTGTTTATTAAAGTAGATTTCCCTACATTTGGCCTACCTAGTAAAGTTACGAAACCAGATTTATAATTATTCAAAAGACTTTTAATGTATCTATAGTGAAATTCTGATCAAAAATGGAAAAAAAAACCATAAACAAACAAAACCCTACTTTCGAACAAGCATATGAAATTGCAGAACTATGGTGTAAAGAGTGGGAAGATGATTTGCTTAGTGAGGAAGTTTTAGCAGATAGAGTTTCAGAACTTGTCAAAACAAACTATGGAATTAGAGGGTTTTTCGCATATTCATTATCAGATAAAAATTGTTCTCTTCTAGATAAACTTCCTTTCCCCTTAATTTTCAAGTTTACAGAAATAGGTAACAAAGTTGTTGAGATAACAGTAAATAATCTGATTATGAGTTCTGCTCAAATTATTAACCATGAAAAAGATAATAATCATGTATTAAAGTCAAATTCAGAAAATATAGCGGAGAGATGTAAAGGACTTTTACGAGTTCTTGATACCAATTTAGTTGCCAAGAATATAAACAAAATATTAGATGAATTAGATAACTTGGGAAACAGTTTTGATAAATCAATAAAATACAATTATAGACAAAAGGAATTTATAAAGCATCAAATTCTCGATATTGCACAATAAAAAAGCGTAGTTAGTTCTACGCTTTAAAATACAATGTTAAGTTAAAATTATTATTTAATTTCTTCTTCCACCACCCTGAAGTGCAATCATCAATCTTAAGATAAATACAAATAAATTTATATAGGTTAAATACATACCTAAAGCTCCAGCTAGGTATTGATCATCATTGTATCTTCTTGGCATTGTGTAAAAATCTAAGAATGACATCGCAACGAATAAAACCGTTCCAAATCCTGCAATCATCAGTTCAAGACCTGAACCTCCAAAAACCCCAGGAGCAAAGAATCCCCCGATTAATTGAACAAACATTGCTATCAATAAACCAATTAAGCCAAGTCCAACAACTCCGCTCAGAGCTTGTCCAACACTATCGCTCATTCTTTGGCCTGTATAAGAAGCTATTACAAAAGTAATACCTGTGGCCAATGCCGCTGTCCCGACAGATCCAATACCAATTGTCCCAATTGCTAAAGCTACTATTCCACTTAATGTAAATCCAGTTAACAAACTGAATCCAGTTAATAAAGGAAGAGCTTTTGCATTATTCGCATTGTTAGCAGCACTTGTTGCAACGAAAAATAAAACCAATTCAGCTATTAAAGCAACGATAGAGAGAGGTTGAAAGAGTGAAGGGTTTGTTGCTATCAGTGAGACACCTGCTAATACACCTAAAGAAGTCAAAACCATTCCTCCACCTACGTAAGGGAGAGCTTTCTGAACTACGTTTGGTCCAACTATTGAACTAGTTTGAGCATCGCGAATAGCTTGATTAAAATTACTACTTGCTGGCATTTTTATACCTTTAATTACGTTTATTCTACCTAATTTTTTATATTTCAGTGTACGGTTCACCCACGTAATATTTTATTTGTAAGCTTCAATAATTTTTTGCACTAAAGGGTGTCTAACTACATCATCAACAGTTAAATAACAAAACTTTATTCCTTCAGTATTAGAAAAGATTTTGGATGCTTCCTCTAAACCACTTAATTGACCGTTTTTTAAATCAATTTGAGTAATATCCCCATTTACAACCATCTTTGATCTTTCCCCTAATCTAGTTAAAAACATTCTCATTTGAGAAGTGGTAGTATTTTGAGCCTCATCTAGGATAATCAATGAATTATCTAATGTTCTACCTCTCATAAATGCTAATGGTGCAACTTCAATAATGCCTTTATCAATTAATGAATTTGTTTTATCATATCCAAAAATACTATGTAAAGAATCAAATAAAGGTCTTAGGTAAGGATCAACTTTTTGCTGTAAATCTCCAGGCAAAAATCCTAAATTTTCACCAGCTTCAACTGCTGGTCTAGTTAAAACAATTTTTTCAATTTTTTTCTCATTTAATAACCTGGCGGCACAAACAGTTGCTAAAAATGTTTTACCTGTACCAGCTGGACCAATAGCAAACGTTAAATCAATGTTCTCAATAGATTCTACATATTCTTTTTGTCGTATAGTTCTTGGTCTTAAATATCGTCCCTCTTTGGAACGAGCTAGAATCTTTTTTCCTAGTTCTGCATGAGAAGAGGATTCTCCCATATTTAAAGAGCTAAGAGCTGCCTTAAGATCCACTTCAGGGACTTCTAACCCTTGTTCCCAAATAGGTCTTGTTAGTTCTACCAATGCTGAAGCTCTCTCAAGTTTTGATATTATTCCGTTCATTTCAAGTTGTAAGCCCCTAATAGTTAATGAAACACCTGTTAGGGACTCAAATTTTTTTAAAAAAGAATTACCTGGTCCAGATAATGCAGTGGCAGCATCTGTACTTGGCAAATCTATTGTGAAGTGACCAGTTTTGGAAACTTCTTTCATCTAATTAGAGTATGTAAAAAAGAATTTAACAAATTTTAGCTTTCAGCTTCTTTACTATCACTTTCAGCTTCTTTACTATCACTTTCAACTTCTTTATTCTTGGCTTTCGCAATTTTTTCTTTTTCCAATTTAGCTTTACCAATAGCAATAGAAGCTCTAACTTTCTTTTCTAATAATCCACCCTTTTCTAGTAAAGTTCTTACAACATCAGTCGGTTGTGCTCCCTGAGTAAGTCTGATTCTTAATGCTTCTGTATCAAGCCTAGTTTCTTTAGTTCTTGGATTGTAAAAACCTAATTCTTGAAGAGGTCTCCCATCTCTTCTGGAAGTACTATTGCACGCAACGATCCTGAAACTTGCTTCTTTTTTCTTACCAAAGCGCTTAAGGCGCAATTTAATCATCTTAAATCAATACAATTTTCTTAATAGTATCATTCGAAGTAGCTATTTAAAAACTATAAATCTCCAAAACCTTTTTTCTTTTTATTGGATTTTTGTTTTTTTAATGATTTATTATTATTTCTTCCACCCATTCCAGGCATTCCACCCATTCCAGGCATTCCACCCATTCCAGGCATTCCAGGCATTCCACCCATTCCAGGCATTCCACCATTTGACATTTGTTTCATAAAACCTCTCATCCTTTGAAAATCAGCAAGTACTTTATCCACATCTTTCGATTGATATCCACTGCCTTTAGCAATCCTTTGTCTTCTCGATGGTTGAGAAGCAAGAACCTCTGGCTTTTGCTTCTCTTCTAAAGTCATGGAAGAAATCATTGATTCAATTTTTTTTAGTTGTTCTTCCCCATTTTTTATCATTCCATCATCAATTTTATTCATCCCCGGGATTAATTTAATTAATCCACCCAGGGAGCCCATTCTTTTCATTAATCTCATCTGCTTAACAAAATCATTAAAGTCAAAAGTTGCCTCTTGAAGTTTCTTTTGCATTACTTCTGCATCAGCTAGCTCAACTTCTTTTTGTGCCTTTTCAACAAGTGTTAATACGTCTCCCATACCAAGAATTCTGCTTGCCATTCTCTCTGGATGGAATGGCTGCAATGCTTCTATCTTTTCACCAGTTCCTATAAATTTTATTGGTTTTCCACTTATTTTTCTTATTGAAAGTGCTGCCCCACCTCTTGAATCTCCATCCAGCTTGGTTAATATTGCTCCTGATATGCCCACTTTCTCATGAAATGACTTCGTCAAATCCGCTGCCTCTTGTCCAATCATAGAATCTACAACCAGTAAAACTTCATCAGGCTCTGTAACTTCTTTAATCCGAACCATTTCACTCATCATTGATTCATCTATTTGCAATCTTCCTGCGGTATCAACAATTAACGTATCTACATTATTTTCACTGGCATAATTCAAAGCATCCTTTGCTATTTCTTCAGGTTTACTATTTTTTTCTTTCGCTGAAAAAACTTCTAAATCATGCTGATTACCTAATGTCTTAAGTTGTTCAACAGCTGCAGGTCTATAAACATCAGCAGCCACTAATAAAACCTTTTTATCTTTTTCTTTCAAATAAAGGCCTAATTTACCTGTTGCTGTCGTTTTCCCAGCACCTTGCAAACCTGCCATCAAAATAACATTAGGTGTTGTTTCCTTTTCGTTTAAGGGGGAATTCTCATTTCCCATAATATTTATTAATTCTTTCTTAACTACCTCTATAAATTTCTGTCCTGGATTAACACCCCTTACTACTTCTTCTCCAATAGCTTTATCTTTTACATCTGATACAAAGTCTTTAACCACCGATAAACTGACATCCGCATCTAACAATGCTTTCTTAACTTCTTTTAAAGCATCATTAATGTTATTTTCACTAATTTTTGCTTCACCTCTCAAACCCTTTACAGCGTCTTCAAATCTTGAAGAAAGTTCGTCAAACATTATTTATTATAAAATTTTACTTATTATAAATGATACTAAAAGGTAATCCTAAACACCACTTATATAATCAACTAATTTCCAAGAGTTATTAGAAAAACCTAAAATATATCTAACTTTTAAAGAGGGAGTAAAAGTTGTTTCATTGATCAATTCTCCATCTGTTGTTAATATTTTTTCTGTATATTTCAAATCAACCAATATTGCTATCCTAGATGATGTTTGTGATAAAAGTTCAATATTTTCTATATTAGTATTGATATTTTTTAAGATACCTTTTTGCACATCACTTTCTCTTTCCTTCCTTAACCTACTTATTAAATCATTTTGAACTATCTTTGATAAATTAATTTCACTTCTTCCTGCAAGAAAATTACTTTTGTTAATAAGCCATGTATTAATCAAATATTTAATTTGATCTAAGGAGGGAGATGCATTTTTTATTTCTTCTACCGGAAAAGAAATTTGATTTATTTTTTCTGAGGTAATGATTTCTGATTTATCAAAATCTTTTTTTTTGTCGTCTTGATTTAATCCTATATTAAAAAACTTCTTCTTATTTTCATTTATTGATAATGAGTTTTTAATTATTTCTTTTTCCTGCAGGTTTTTTCTGAAATTATTGCTTAAAAGTCCTACCCCTAGACCAAAAGCAAACAAAATCAAAAACGCATATAAGTATGTTAAATAGGGAGACTTATTAAATATTTTATTATTTTCTAAAGCTTCTCCAAAAATAAATTTTAATTCGGCAATTTTTTCTATTGCAAACTTATAAAACTCTATTGATTTATTTTTAATAATCTCTTCGGTTTGACTATTTTCATCATTAACTTCTTCTTCTTGATCTGGTCTTAATCCCCCAGGCAAGGGCAGTCTACCTTCTTCAAAATTATTTGAAGTAATCTCAGGATTAAAACTTGAATCTTTTGGAGATTCAGGAGCATTAAATTTAGGTTGATTTTGTAATCTAGATTTTAATATAGTTCTGCTTGATTTTTTTTCTAATTGTTCAATAAATTCTTGAATTTCTCTGTCTTGAAACCAAGAATTTAAATCGATTTCCTTTAAATCAATATCTCGATAACCAACCAAAACATCATTTTCTAGCCAATTTTTACAATAAATACATATAGCCTCTAATTTCTCTCCAGGATAATTATTTAACCAGTCTCTTAACTTATCATCTGAACTACTTAAAAACCTTGCTGAGGATTGATCAATATCTGCCAAAAGTAAATCTAAGCAACCTATCAAGGGCATTGAATCAAGTCCCGATAAATTAAGTTTTTTTAATATTTTTCTTGCTTCGAATAATTTTTCAGGTTTTCTTCTAGCAAAACCTATTGCTGTTAAGGATAAAAAAGCTAAAAATCCTGCTTCACTTGAACCCATTTTTTGTAAAACTAGAAATAAATCTATCTGTTCTTGAACAGTTAAGTATGGTTTTATTTGTTGAAAAAAAGATTCAAATTCTTGCTGATTAAGGTAATTATGATATTCAGATTTATTTTTCCCTTCCAAGCCACCTCTTTTGATTATTAAATTCTCCAGCATAGTTAAACCTTTTTTATGAGACTCATTTTCATTTAAGTCTCTACTTAACAAGTCAAGAATTCTATAAGGGAGAAGCGAAACCAAGTCCTCCTCAAGATTTTTCCGTAATTCCTCTAGCTTTCCCATCCTTTGAAGAAGCTGTATACCCTCTTGTAAAAAATCTGCTGCATTTGAATAGGATCTTTGCTCTTGTTCTTGGATAGCAGCATCTCTTGATGACAAAGCTGATAACAAAGTAAGGTCTGCTTCTCTACTACTACCTAAAGCAGGGGTCTGAGGCGGCTGTAATGCTTTTCTTGTTATTTTGAAGGCTTCTTTAGGAGAACCTGATTCCCAAAGCAGGATTAATCCTGCAACCTCTTTATTAGAGGAGAAATCTAAACCTGTAGCTCCATTTAGTAATAAATTTTCGTATTCTCTTCTACTGTCTGAATCTGTAAGCAAATCTGCAGTAAGGCGAAGCAATTCTGATCTTTGAGTTAATACCTCGTTGGTAAATCCTTCATCAGGAGTTTTATCCAAACGTAATTGGAAAGCTCTTAATATTTCCTCAGATGTTGCCGAGGGGCTTACGCCAATTAAACGAAAGTGGTCTAATGGAAGTTCCAAACAAATATCCTATTGAAAATCCTTTAGACAAATTTTATCAATTTATATTTTTTTTTCATAAGGTCTTGGAGAGTTATTAAAAAAAAACATGAAAATTGTCCATTGCAGCATAGAATGTTAACAAATCAAAACTTCATTAAGGTATTTCCTTGGAAACACACGTAGAGAGAATTTCAAATCTTCAGGACTTAAAAAAAGCAAAGTTAGATCGTGAAACTGGATTATTTCTCTATGAAGATATGACGCTTGGTCGAAGATTTGAAGATAAATGTGCAGAGATGTACTACAGAGGCAAGATGTTTGGATTCGTACATCTTTATAACGGCCAAGAAGCTATCAGCACTGGTGTGATAGGTGCAATGAAAAGGAAGCATGACTGGTTTTGCAGTACCTATCGCGATCATGTTCACGCGCTTAGTGCCGGCGTCCCATCTTTTGAAGTAATGAGCGAATTATTTGGTAAGGCGACAGGATGCAGTAAAGGCAGAGGTGGTTCTATGCATTTATTCTCAAAAGAACATCATCTACTAGGAGGTTATGCTTTTATCGGAGAGGGTATTCCAGTTGCTTTGGGGTCAGCTTTTTCAAGCAAATACAAAAAAGAAGTTGCAGGTGATAATCAAAGTGACTCTGTAACAGCTGCTTTCTTTGGAGATGGGACTTGTAATAATGGACAGTTCTTTGAATGTTTGAATATGGCTCAATTATGGAAGTTGCCAATAATTTTTGTAGTTGAAAATAATAAGTGGGCCATAGGAATGGCTCATGACAGAGCTACAAGCAATCCAGAAATATGGAGAAAAGCTTCAGCTTTCGGGATGCATGGTGAAGAAGTTGATGGAATGGATGTATTAGCGGTGAGGGGGGCGGCACAAAGAGCTGTTGAAAGAGCGAGATTAGGAGAGGGGCCTACTTTACTCGAATGCTTAACTTACAGATTCAGAGGACATTCTTTGGCAGATCCAGATGAATTAAGAGCTGAAGAAGAAAAAGAATTCTGGGCTAAAAGAGACCCTATTAAGAAATTAGCGAGGCAAATGATAGATGGCGATTTTGCTAAAGAAGAAGAATTAAAAAGTATAGAAAAGAAAATAGATTTAGAGATCTCTGAATCGGTTAAAAATGCTCTGGATGCTCCAGAACCACCCTCTAATGAATTAACTAAATATATATGGGCTGAAGATTAATTAAATTCCACTAGGTAATTTTCTTGTCAAATTTCTTAATTTTCTAAGAGCCTTCAGTTCAACCTGTCTTACCCTTTCTCTAGAGACTTCTAATAACCTTCCTATTTCTGCTAAGGTATGCCTCTCATTTCCATCTAATCCGAATCTCAACTTCAGAACATGCTGTTCTTGTTCACTTAAATGAGTTAACCACTTACCTAATTGCTCTTGATGCATTTTCTGCTCAACCAGGTCTAAGGGCTCTTCATTATTACTATCTGCGATAAGATCCCCTAAGAAACTCCTTCCATCATCTCCATTTACAGGTGCATCCAAACTACTAGTAGATAAAGCTTGTCTCAATACAGAATCAAGTTCGTCTACATTTATTTCCATCGCTTCTGCGATTTCAATTCTACTTGGCATTGCTCCAAGTTTATGAGCCAATTCCCTACTTACTTTCCTAATAGTGGCAAGTCTCTCACTTAAATGAACAGGTAAACGAATAGTTCTAGATTGACAAGCAATAGCTCTTGTCATACTTTGGCGAATCCACCAAAAGGCATATGTTGAAAACTTGTATCCTCTAGTAGGATCAAATTTTTCGACAGCTCTTTCTAAACCTAAAGAACCTTCTTGAACTAGATCCAAAAGTTCTAATCCTTTACCTTGATATTTTTTTGCAACGCTAACAACAAGTCTTAAATTAGCTTTCATCATTCTTTCTTTTGCTCTTCTACCGATTTTAATTGTTCTTTTTTGTTGAAGCGTAAATTCTTTTGTTTTTTCGTTTAGTTGGCCATCTTCAGTAAGAAGCATCATTTTTTGAACTTGATTACCCAATTCAATTTCTTCAGCCGGTGTCAATAAAGGAACACGGCCAATATTAGAAAGGTACCAACTAATTGGATCATTACCTCTTCTTTTCAGTGGTTCAGTTGATGGTGATACTGATGAAGCCATAATTTATACCTAATATTGAGGTACTAAAACTTTCCTATACTTTTAGAGAAATACCCGATTACTTAATATCTGCTTCAGATTTCAGGCATAAATTGTATAGTTATGTGTTTAAAACTATAAAAAACTGCTAATAATTGTTTCTTTCATGACAATTGTCTCGCTTTTGTTTTTCTCATCAACTTAGATAATTGGTCCCCTACTAAAAAAGCATTTGATCCTTTTTTACACTTTGATGCAGCAAAAGAGTGTAAAAAAACGTATTTTGCAAAAGATTCAGTCCTAATATAATTTTTAAAATAAGACAAATCTTTTGCTGAACATCCTCCAATAAATCCAGATAAAAGATCTCCTAATCCCGCTCTTGCAGTCTCAGCATCAGTTCCAAAAAGTTGCCATGCATTTTCATTATTGGCAACAACACTATTTGCTCCTTTTAATAAGATACTTATATCAAATGCTTTAGCAGCTTTTAAAGCTAGTTCAACTTTATTAGTGCACACAATATCAGGGAATAACCTCACAAATTCTTTACTATGAGGAGTAATCCAAGTCTCAGACTTTCTTTCTAAGAAAAATTTCGATCCTAAATTTGATTTAGAGATTCTATTAAGTGCATCGGCATCAAGAATCAATAAACCTTTTAAATCTAATAAGTACTGTGTTGATTTTTCCCAATCATCCTCATTTAAGCCAATTCCTGGGCCAATCACTATTGAATCATAAGCAGAAAAATCAATATTCTTTAAGGCATCGAATAAAATTGAATTTCCATTAGGGTCGCTACCTAGTCTTCCTACAACTACTACTTCTGGTTCAACTTGCCAAATAGATTTCGAAACCAAATCAGGGAGGATTGCTGATACAAATCCTGCCCCACTTGAAATAGCACCTTTTATTGCAAGATGTGCTGCCCCAGGATATCTTTCACTTCCTGCGATTAATAATGTTCTGCCTCTCTTATATTTGCTTGAATTTTTTGGTAATAAAGGCAGATTAATTGTTTTTAAATCTTGATAAGTAATTTTTAAAATTTTACTATCTAATTTACATAATTGACTTATAGATATACCTATATCTATGTGATGTAATTCGCCAACATAAGGTAATGCTGTGTCTTGTAATAATCCAATCTTATTAAGTCCTATAACTAAATTATAATGTGCTCTTACAGCATTTTTTGAGAAGGGTTTCCCAGAATTAGGGCATAAACCCGTTGGAACATCTATGCTTACAACCTTACCAGATTTTTTTTCATATTTTTTATTAAATAATTTAATTAAGTCTTCATCAACTTTTCTTTTTTGATTATTCCCGAAAATAGCATCAATCCATAAATATTTTCCTTCAGGATTAGGAGGTTCTCCTAATTTTTCTACTCCAAGAGATGTAAGATAATTTACATAATTAATCGTTAATGTTTTTTTTAAAGGAAATGGGCACCATAATTTAACTAGATATCCCTTTAAAAAAAGCTCTTTCGCAATTACTGCACCATCCCCACCATTATGGCCAGGACCTAACAAAACTACTACTCCCTCCTTTAAAAGGGATTTTCGCTTCAAAAGCCATTTAGATAGTTGAATTCCAACCTTCTCCATCAACGACTCTTGAGGCATTCCTTGAGAAAAAATTTCATTCTCTAAATCCAACATTTGCTTTGAATAAACAACTAGATGTTTAGAGTCAATTGTTGGCCATCCAATTTCTTTCATAATTAGTTCAAAGCATTTAAAAACTGCTCAAAATTTTAAAATTCCATGTTAAAGACTTTAAAGGATAAAAAATTAGAGAACTGTTCCTCTATCAATAATAAATCTAAAAAACAAAAAAAAATTATTGTTGGTCTTTCAGGCGGAGTAGATAGTTCTTTATCCGCAGCTCTTCTTATGGAAGATGGTTGGAATGTTGAAGGACTAACTCTTTGGTTAATGAAAGGAGAGGGCTCTTGTTGTTCCGAAGGATTAGTTGATGCTGCAGGTCTATGTGAAGATTTAGGAATTAATCATAATATATTAGATTCAAGAGTAATTTTTGAAAGGGAAGTAGTTAAAAAGACTACTGAGGGATATGAATCGGGTTTCACTCCACTGCCCTGCTCGATGTGTAATAAAAATGTAAAATTCGAAGAAATGCTCAATTTTGTTATTAAACAAAAAGAGTTTACTTATATTGCCACTGGTCACTACGCAAGAGTTCAAAAAGTTTCTTCCGCGAACATCAAAAACTCTGAAAATTTCCAATTCAAGGATTTCTTACTCCTAAGGGGGGCTGATAGAAATAAAGATCAAAGTTATTTTCTTTACAGTCTTTCCCAAGAAGTATTAAGCAGATTAATACTTCCGCTCGGAAATCTTAAAAAAGAAGAGACAAGAAAAGAAGCCTTAAGATTAGGACTTAGAACTGCAAAAAAACCAGAAAGTCAAGATCTATGTTTAGTTGAACATTATGGATCTATGCAAAAATTTATTGATAATCATATTGAACCTAAAGAGGGGGAAATTAAGCATATTAATGGAGAAATTCTTGGAACTCATAATGGTATTCAACATTTCACAATTGGGCAAAGAAAAGGTTTGGGTATTGCGTGGCCAGAGCCTTTATACGTGGAAAGTTTAGATAAACAAAAAAATATAGTTTATGTCGCAAATAAAAATCAACTATTTAAAAGAGAAGCCATTATAAAAGAAGTTAACTGGGTTTCAATTAAAGCACCTTTAAAAGAAATAGAAGTAGAAGCACAAATACGATATAGGAGTGAACCAGTTAAAGGAATTTTAGTTCCCGTAAAAGATGAAAACAAAATGACTAAAAAGTTTAAATTAATTTTCGAAGATAACCAAAGCTCTGTCACTCCCGGTCAAGCTGCAGTTTTTTATAAAGATGAAATTCTATTAGGAGGCGGCTTAATTAGTAAATTTTCCAAAAAATAAATTTAATCCTACTAAAAACAAACATAAAAATAAAAAAGGGTATTCCCCATATTTGGTATAGAAAGTTTTTTCAGTAGAAAATTTAGGATATACAATTTCATTTTGCTCAGTATTAGGATCAAATAGTTTAATTACTCTTCCGACTTCACTTATTAATCCTGAAGGACCAGTATTTGAAACAATTACATTATCTTTTTTATTTTCTATACTTCTTATTCTGGCCAAAGATAGAAATTGATTATGAAGCTTCTTGGGATAAGGATCCAAGTTAGCTACTGAAATTATTAGTTCTGCCCCACTATTAATAGCATTTCTTATTTTAAATCCATCAGTAATTTCATAACAAATTACTATTGCGAGTGGCTGAGTAAATTCCCATTTTAAAAACCTTGAATTTGATCCTGGCTGAATACCTCCTACTGCCGATAGTCCTCTTGAGAAGATATTTAAGAATCCTGGAATTTTCTCCCCTAAGGGTACAAGTCTATGTTTATCAATAAAAGATGAATAAGTTTTATCCCCAATTTGATACCCAAGCAAAGAACTTCTTAGACCATTTTTAGAGTTTCTAAAACCTCCGGCCAACATTCTAATCTTACTTTTGAAATTTAAATTGAAATTATTATTCAAAGTCCCTTCGGGTGTAATAAGGAGTTTTGCATTATTTGATAGAGCAATTTTCTGAGCAGAAATCAACTTATCATTTATAAATTGATTTTTAAATTTCGTTTTTTCTCTTGTGGGCATATTTGTTTGCCATAGAGCCACTGGATAATCATTATTTCTACTAATTGGGTTTGTTAAACCTCCAAGGAAATGTAAAATTATGATAATCAAAAGCCCAAATAGAAATGTTTTTTTAAAATGATATTTTCTTTTCCATTTCTCATAAATTAGGAATATCCAAAAACCTATAATTAACTGCACTACACATAAACCACTTGCACCAATCCATCTTGCTAAACCCGCAAGATACAAATCTCCTGGAATTATCCCTTCGCCCAAACCTATCCAAAAAAGAGGCGTTTGAGAAAGAATGAATTCACCCAAACCCCAGGCAAGAGATAACAATAAAACTTTTATAGTTAATGTTAAAGAGTTCATATTAGAAATATCTTTTTTTTGGAGAATTCTGTCACCTAAAAGACCCCATAAAAAAACCAATATTCCTCCTAT
>QCSX01000021.1 GCA_003209065.1 Prochlorococcus sp. AG-670-N10 | reverse complement strand
GGATTTTTCAAAAATATAAGAAATACAAATTACCTCGGCGAAATACTAATTTATTTATCATTTGCCATCCTTTCTGTGAGTTTTATACCTTTTGCTATCCTTGCTTTATTTTTCTTTGGAGTCTTTCTACCAAGAATGCTAAAAAAGGACAAATCACTTACAAAATATGCTTCATTTGCGGAATATAAGCGAATAAGTGGTTTACTTTTACCCAAATTTAATGAAGGAAATTAAAATTCCAATATGGAGGCAGGAGTTAAAGGCTGCAAGAAAAAAAGAAGGTAAATTACCCTCAAGTAGGTGGTTTCAGCTTTGTACTATTAACGGGAATAACGAACCTAGATTACGTACGGTAGTTTTTAGAGGATGGCAAACTGAAAGTTCAATCCTTGTTTTTACTGATAGTCGCAGCGAAAAAGTTGCTCAATTAAAATTGAATCCCAACGCAGAAGTTTTATGGCTTTTTTATAAAAGCAAATCACAATTCAGATTTAAAGGAAAGATGAGGGAGTTAAAGGAAAATATGAAATATTGGGATTCTTTATCAGATGGATCCAAATCAACTTGGTTTTGGCAACATCCAGGAAAACAGATTAATAAAAATATTTCCACTTCTCAAATAATTTCTAGTGATTTAAATAAACCAGAAAGTTTTATTGTATTAGAATTTGAAATATATTCTGTAGATCTCCTTAAATTAGTAAAGCCTATCCACAAGCGCTATGTCTGGCATAAGGAAAATAATTGGGAAAAAATGGAAATAAATCCATAAAATATTTCTAAATTGTTTACTTAGGTTGAAAAAATTAAATAGATCGGTCAGTTTTATAAAAGAAATATTAAACATATGAATTTCTCGGAAATTCCTGAAAATCCTCTAATCTTTTTATCATGGGTAACGGCTTTAGGACTTTTCTTAAGTTTATCTGAAGCTACTTTAAAAATTAAATTTGAAAAAATAAATTCCTTACAAAAAAAACAGGAATTTATTGATAGTCTTTATCCAAAGATTTAATTTGAAGTATCTGAGAGTAGATTTGCTTGTAGGAATTGGAAAATACCACCTTTGTTTGTTGATTCCTCTTGACTGATTGATTTACCAGAATTAGTTTTAGTTTTTATTGTTTCTTGAATATCTTCATTATCAGATTCGGATCTCAATACTCTTATAATTACTTCATCAATTGAGAAATCCCCAGGACCTGTTAGTGCTATTGAAGTAGCTGAAGCGAAATAAAGTAGTAAAAGTTCTAACAAGAAAATATTAAAACCCGATGTTACTAGAGCATGATAGATAGCAACCGATATAGTACCCACTATTGCTAACGCACCGAATCTTGTAGCTAAACCAAGTATTAATAACCAGCTTCCACCAATTTCTGAAAATGCAGCTACATATGATAAAAATATTGGGAAAGGTAAGTGTAGAGGTCTGACAAAAGCATCCGCAAAATTTTCTATATTAGCTAACTTTTCAAATCCATGATGAATTAAAACTGTACCAGTAATTACTCTTAGGATTAATAAAGCTGTATCTTTGCTGAATGATTTTGTAAGAATTGTTGAAAGCACTATAAAATGTATTTCTTAAGTAAAAATAACTAGCCATATTATTCATCGTGGATTAAACCATAAAACTGATCTTTAATTAAGTATTTATACTTAGCGTTATGCGTATTTCAAACTTTTTGCTTTTTAAAAAGCTATTTCCTTTCAAAAATTTCCATTAATAATTTCGAAAAATATATTGATTAATTTTGGGTATATTTTCTTTGAATTTAAAGAACCCTTTTTTGGCAAACTTCCAAGCAAATAAGTCTTTATCTCTTACTAAATTAAAAATCACCTTATTATTTGACTTCTTAAAACTATTTATAAAATCGTTATTTTCACCAACACCAGGATAAATCATATCTAACTGATCAATATCAAACAATATCTCTTTTAATTTCAAAGGATCAATTTGAGTAACATTATCAAATTGCTTTATGAATTCAAGAACTATTTGTTGTTTGAAACTCAGAACTGCTTCAGATAATTTTATTTTTCTTTGAGCATTGCCTAGTAGGATAATAAAAACGCTCTTGTACTTTCGTAAGATATTTTCAAGAGTTGAAACATGTAAATCGTTTTCAAATAATATAAGGGTTTCTGACTTTGGTTCCATATTGCTTTTATAAATCTCATCATCAAGTGGGATTTGATTTTTTTCTTCAAGAAAGATTTGTCTATTATTAATCTTTTCAACATTGAACCTATTATTTGAAAATTTTCTGAGATTTGCTGGTGAAAAAAGATATTGCTTTCCTTTTGTTTGTAATCCTGCAACCCATCTCCAACTCAAAAGATTCGAAGCAGCATCTCCATCATAAAGATGTTTAAAGAAAAAACTTGCGCCTAATTGCCAGGGCAGACCTAAATTAAAAATCCAAGTACTAGCAAACCACATACGAGTATGATTGTGTAAGTAGTTATAAGTTTTTAACTCATTAACCCATGAATTCAAAAAACCTAATTCTGATTTTCCATTTATTGCTTTTTCATAGGTTTCAAAATCGTATTCATCATATTTTTCTGAAATAAAATTACACCACACCTTTGGTCTATTTTCCATCCAACCTTGCCAATAAATTCTCCAATAAATCTCTTCAACAAATTTATTAATCTTTTGAGAATGATATTTCTTTTTAACCTCTTCAAGTAATTCGTATTCTAATAAAACCCTATGAGAAATATAAGGTGATAATTTTGAAACTGAGCTTTTATTCGTTGGGCCATAATCAAAATTACGAAGTTTTTCGTAGTTTGTGATTTTATTCTCTAAAAAATCATCCCACTTTTCCTGAGCATCTAAAAGTAATGACATTTTTGAATATGCTAAAAACTTTTTGTCTAAATTGTATGAACTTAACTAAATAAACGTTTTTAATTTTTTATTTAATCATTAAAAACCTTAAAACAATTTTCTGAAAAAATGTTTTATTGAAGTATTTAATTTAAACCTTGAATGAGTACATTTTATACTTTTCAAGTGAACTCCTCATAGGAAAATATATATGGTCAAGGCAATTTTTTACTCCTAAAGTCAAATTTGAATCTATATCTATAAATCCTTGACTCAAGTAAAAAATCTCCTCAAAAATATTTTCAAAATTATCCAAGAAATATTATGGGTTCATTATTAGAAAAAAATGTTAAATATCTTGATGAACAATATCGAATAGGAAATGCTCTCATATCTGATAAAGCATTTGATCAACTTGAAAGAAACTTACTTCGTACAGATCCAAAATGTGATTATTTTAATCAAAGAAGTAATTTATTATTACCCTCATTACCTAAAGATAATTATAAAGAGTTTTTAAATAGCTTATTAAAAAATACAAGATTGAACATTCAACCAAAAATTGATGGTTGCGCTATTGCAATTAAATATATAAATGGCAAGTTTGATAAAGCCATTACAAGAAAAGGATTTGATGTTTCAAGCAAAATTGAAAAGATTAAAGATGTCCCCAATAGCCTTTCTATCCAACGAGATTTTCAAGTTAGAGGTGAGCTATATGCCCCAAACGAAACTCCCTATTTTTCCCAAAAAATTACAAGCGAATTCCTCAACAATAAAAAAAGGATTACAGGAAATTTCAGCTTTTGCTGTTTCCAAATACTTAATGGAAGACTTAACCAGTATGAAACCCTTAACTATCTTAAAAAATGTGGCTTTATCACCCCTCACAGTTACTTCACAAATTTCACAAGCCAAGTCGAGTTATTTAGAAAAAGATGGTTAGATGGAAAAATATTTTCTAAATACCCAACTGATGGAATTGTCATCAAAATTAATAGCAGAAAATTGCAGTTACTTAGAGAAACAAATTTTTCAAAATACAATGAATGGCAATATGCAATTAAAAATTAATCAATAAAAACTAATTTATTATAAAAAGAGTAATTATTTAAGTACTCACGATCCTAACCATATGTATTTACGATAAAAAATATTCAACAAACTTGATTTTTAATTAAGTTTCAATATCTCTTAGAAGAATTAGAAAATGACTGCCACTATTTCCAGGAATAAAAATTCTAATTGGACCATATCTGATATTCCCAATTTAGATGGGAAAACAGCTTTTATTACTGGAGCAAACAGTGGTCTTGGATATTACACCGCTAAAGCTCTAGCAGAAAAAAATGCACATGTTTTACTTGCTTGCAGAAGTTTAGAAAAGGCTAATTCGGCTATAGATAAATTAAAGTCGCTAAATCCTAAAGGTAAGTTTACTCCTATAGAATTAGATCTATCAGATTTAAATAATGTAAGTGAAATTGGATTAAAAATATCAAGTGAGTTTGAGAACTTAGATTTGCTAATTAACAATGCAGGTATAATGCATCCGCCAAAAACATTAAGCAAACAAGGTTTTGAGATACAATTTGCGGTCAATCATTTAGCACATATGCTTTTAACACTAAAATTTCTTCCTTTAATAGAAAAGAAAGAAAACTCTAGAATAGTAACAGTAACTTCAGGGGCTCAGTTCTTTGGAAAAGTTGGGTGGAATAACATTAAAGCAGAAAATTACTATAACAAGTGGGAATCATACGCTAACAGTAAATTAGCTAACGTAATGTTTGCTTTAGAGTTAAATGAAAAAATAAAGCAAAAAAATATTTTATCCTTGGCGGCCCATCCAGGTATTGCAAAAACAAATCTTTTTTCTGCACAGAAACCAAAACCGAGTCCAATTGAAACTTTCTCTTTAGAACTATTTAGTCCAATTTTTCAATCGGCAGAGATGGGAGCTTTACCTCAATTACTTGCTGCTACTTCTCCTGGGGCAAAGGGAGGAGACCATTACGGGCCTAAATTCAATTTTAGAGGTCATCCAAAATTATCGCCAACTTCACCATTTGCTCTAAATAAGAAAGAAAGAAAAAATCTATGGGACAAGAGTATGGAAATACTTAGTAGTTTTTTATGAGTTTTTTAGTTTTATCAACTTCAAAAAATATTTCAGAATATGCAATTCACTTTCTGAAAGTTTCATAAATTCATTTAAAGCCTGATAATTATCTTCATCAAATTCATTGGCTATTTCCAAAAATTCTTTATGATTTTCATTTACAAATCTCTCTGCAATTTGTGATGGAGATAACCCCTTATCAATCAAATTACCCGGAGCATTTTTCTCCCAATTTTTATAGAACCAAGAAAACCATAATTCAGTAATATTTTCTTTCATTTAATTAATCTGGATATTTAATTTTAGATCTAGGAAATAAAAATAAACCAGAAATTATTGCAAATATTGTTAGTAAACCTACAACAGGTGTAAAAAGAGGTTGTAGATTTATAAAGAAAAAATTTCCTGTATGAATTCTCATAAGCCAAAATAAATCCAATCCAAAATATTGAAATAAAGAATATAAGCTTCCACTAAGAACGGTTATTAATAATGGAATTACTGCTATAAGAGTAATACTTCTGTGAAGTTTTCTTGTTTTAGTTTTAGACATTATTTGTTTTTTCTAAGGTATTTGTGAAGATCTTTTTCACTTTCACAAGCCATCCACATTTCTTTTATTTTAAATGTTCCAGAGCAACCAAGGTCTTTAGCTTTTTCTTTGGCTTCACTTTCAGTTGTATAAGAACCTCTAAGATGAGCTTTCAATTCAATATCTATTAAATTAAATCCAAAAATAATTAAAAAGACGTTTATTAATTTTAATTTAGAAATTAGATTAGTTTTTAAAGAATTTTTCATAATTAGATAGACCACTTAACTTCTAGTCTTTAATTTAATTATAAATTTAATGCCTATTAAAAATAATTCAAAAAAGGAAGAAAAAATAAATTTTGTTATTGGTTTAGGAAGATCTGGTTTTTGGGCAGCAAAGTATTTAAGAAGTATTGGAAAGAGAGTTATTGTCTGGGAAAGTAATGAAAATAAAGAACTTTTAGAAACAAAGGAAATACTAGAAAAACTCGATATAACTGTTTGCTTAAATAAACAATTTTTATTTGATGAGTTTTCTACATGTCTTAAACAAATTGAGTCTATTGTTGTAAGTCCAGCTATACCCTTTGACCATAAAACAATAATCAAACTTAAAGAACGAGGAATCGTTGTAATAGGGGAAATAAATATCGCATGGGAAAGTTTAAAGAATATAAATTGGATTGGGATTACGGGTACTAACGGGAAAACTACAGTTACTCACTTATTAAGTCATATACTAAGAGAAAATAATTTATTAGCCCCATTTGCAGGCAATATTGGGACTCCATTATGCGAAATTGCTTACTCAACAAAAAGCAAAAATATTGATTGGATAGTCGCTGAATTAAGCAGTTTTCAAATAGAAATAGCGACACATTGCATTAAACCTAAAATTGGAATTTGGACAACATTTACTCCCGACCATCTTGACCGTCACAAAACACTTGATAATTATTTCAAGATAAAAAATAGCTTACTAAAACAATCAGAATATAGAATTTATAATTATGACGATAAATATTTAAAAGAAAATTTCAAATCACTATTAAATGGAATATGGATAACTACTAACTCTAACGAATCAGATTCAGATCAATGTGATTATTGGATAAATAATGAACACTTTATTGTAGAGAGAAGGAAAAAATTATTGAGTTTAGAGAATTTTAAATTGAAGGGTAATCATAACACTCAAAATCTATTACTAGCTGTAGCAGCTGCAAGGAAAATTGGATTATCACCTGAGAGAATAAAGAATGCTTTACTTAGCTATGAACAACTTCCGCATAGAATGGAGACAATATTCCAACGTGATGAACTTGAAATAATTAATGATAGCAAGGCTACCAATTTTGACTCTTCCGTAGCAGGTATAAATGCAATTAAAGGTTCTCCCATAATAATTTCTGGGGGTAGGTTAAAAAATGGCGATTCTATTGAGTGGGTAAAGATTATTAATAAAAAAGCAAAAGCAGTATTTCTTTTTGGCGAAAGCTCGCAAACCTTAAAAGAATTGATCCTTGAGGGAGGATTTAAGAATAATATTTTAACTTTTAATAATCTTTCAGAAGTAATCAACTATGCCTATTCTTATATAAAAAATAATCAAGCTGAAACTTTACTATTTTCTCCTTCATGTTCAAGTTTTGATCAATTTAGAGATTATGCACAAAGAGGAGATATTTTTAAGAAATTAATCCATGAAAAATTCAATCTAAAGCTCATAGCGGATTAAAAACTTAGTTGAACTTATCCCAGGTCGGTCATTACAACCAATTCACTACTAGCAAATTTTTTCTTATTTAGTTAAATTTTAATTACAAATTCGAAAGAAACATGAGTGAATCTAACAATTTACCTCAAGCAATAAGTCATAAAAAATTAACTTATTTGATGCTAAATGCACAAAAAGATCTTAATGCCTCTGATGATAAAAAAAATAATGAAAGCCTAGAAAAACAAGAATTTGATGAATTAATAAATAATTGGGAGATCGTAACTAAAGATGTCATTAAGACAATTTCTAAGCGAAATAAAAACTTATTAAAAAATAAATCTTCTAATTCCTTAATTGCATTGGGTGCAATGGAAGTTCATCTAAATATGGCATTACAAGCACTAAACGCATTCAAAAAAAACTCTTTAGACTGAATACTATAGTTTAGGCATAGAGAATAAAAGCATATCGACGTATGTATCTGATTGAATATCTATGTCGCTGAAATCAGAAATCTCAAATCCCAAGCCGTCACCAGAATAAAGCTTTTTACTTGATTTATTATTTTCATCTCTTACTAACAAATCACCCTCTATTATTTGAATCCAATTAAATTTTTCTATTTCTGAAGGTAAATATCTTTTGTTTAAATGGTTATATTTACATCGCCATATAGATATATCTTGATTTATATAAAGCAGACATTTGTTTTTTTTTAAAGAATCAATAATCAGATTATTCCCAGAAGTATTCTTAATCGAAATTTGATTATATGAAGGCGTGAGATCTTGAATATCCGGATATATCCATATCTGAAATAATTTGCAGTCTATATTTTTTTCATTTTTTTCACTATGAGTAATCCCTGTTCCTGCAGACATAACCTGCACTTCATCTTCATGAATTATTCCTAAATTATTTAATGAATCTCTATGTGTAATCTCACCTTTTATGACTATTGTGACTATCTCCATATTCGAATGATAGTGAGTATTAAATCCTGAATTAGGAGAAATTATATCTTCATTAATAACTCTAATTTTTCCAAAATTATCCCAGATGGGATCCCTGTGTTCTGCAAAAGAAAATGAGTGTTTTGAATCAAGCCATTCTCTATTTGATTTAAATCTTTCATTAGATTTTCTGAACTTGAGAATATTTAAAGCCATCTAATTATTTATGAAAAATTTATAAAATTTTTATTTATTTTTCCGAATGAGTCCAATTAAGAGAGTTGAGAGAAATGAAAATTAGAAAAATTATTTTTAGAAAGTTATTTTACTTTGTGCCTTGGTTGCTTTACTAATAATTTTTTTTGCCTCATCTCTTGTTAAACAGTTTTCTGCTTTAACATTTAAATTCTTTAGCTTTTGTAATTGTTTAGAGATTTTCATCTCATATTCTATATTTTCCTAAAAGTTAACATATTTTTAAAAGAATAGCATTAGCTCTTATTACATCACGAGAACTTTAATGAAGATTCTGATTGAAGTACTGAATTATTAGAGCAATATAACGGGTGTATAGGATTTTGTTTTTTTGTTTTTTTTATAAAAAGCGGACCTAAAGGATTCACAAAATTATCTTTTTTTATTGAATAAAAATTCATTATTTTTTTAGAAATTTTGTAATCCCTTTTTAGAAAGATCCCTTTGTTGCCCCAGCCCAACCACAAATGACAATTTTTATTTTCAGACCAGTATTTTAAATTTTTATTTATAAACTTATTGTTTAAATAGCCAACAGGTTTCTTATGAGTGAATAATTTATCAGGTGTTTTGGAAATTAAAGCGAATAGATTTATTATTTTAATTTTTCCGTAATTGTAGTTTTTGCAGATTTTGATTATTTTCCTCGTTGTATTATCAATATAATTTAAATCTGAAAGGGATGGATTTAAACCGATAAAAATTATCTCTTTTTGTGATTTATTTAATTTAAAACTTAAACTCCATCTATATTCTTTATTTGTACTTATTAAACAACTTCTTTCCATAAAGATTTTTTCAACCTAGACCTACCCCTCTCGCCATTAAAGTCGCGAAAAGAGGGATAGTTGCAAAACCTACTAATTCAGTTGTAATAATAAATCTAAATCTTTTTACAAGTTTTTCTGAGATCTCAGGTAATTTATTTTTACTCAATGGTATCGCCCACAAAATATAAGTTGTTGTTGGATATAAAGATAATAATCCAACCAAAATATAGAGAGAGACTTTAATCCAAAAAATTGGATTTTCTGTATAAAAATCACCTCCTTGTCCAAAATATTTAACCCGTAAAATTCCAGTAATCAATATTGCAACCCCAGCCAAGCCATAAATAACATCTGCAACAACCATTGAAATAGTTTGGTTTCTATTAAGATCAACTTTTAAAGTCAGCCTTTCAAATAAAAGAGATCCAAAACAAAGTATGATTCCCAGGTAATGGATATAAGCAACTAATGCACTTTTAGCTATTTCAACCGTAAATAAAGTTCCTAGTAACATTTGCAAGTCTAAATTTATACAATACTAGCTATTTAAATATATATTCGTCCAAAAATGTCTTCAGTAAAAAAGTAATTTTTAGATTTTAGGATTTCAGGAACCTTTTTTGTCCCTCCTGAAAAGAATCTTTTTTATTCCAGACTTCAACCACATCTGGAAAATGTTTTTCCATACAAACATCACAAACACCATGACTAAATCTAATATCACTTATTCTCGATAGATATTTTTCTAAATGCATCCAATCACCATCATTATTTTTGACTTCTCTGCAATATGAACAGACTGATAATATACCTTCCTGTTTATGCAAATTAGATAAAGCCTCTAGTAAATTGAGAGATTTCTTTCTTAACTCCAAAAAAGAAACTATTTGCTTAGATAATAATTCCATTACATTGTATTGTTTTGGAGAAAGATTACCTGGTTTTCGATCGATAACACATAAAGTTCCAAGTTTATTACCATCTCTATTTTTAAGAGGGAACCCAGCATAAAACCTAATTTCAGGATCACCAGTTACCAAGGGATTATTGATAAATCTCTCATCCTGAAAAGCATCCTGAATAATTAATGGGCTATTTTCTTGAATAGCATGCGTACAAAAAGACCAATCCCTTTTTGTTTCATTAATTTCGAGGCCCACTTTTGACTTAAACCATTGCTTATCTTTATCAACTAAGGTCATTAAAGATATCGGAACATTACATGTTGAAGCTGCTATTTTTGTAATATCGTCATAACAGGATTCTGGTTTAGTCCCCAATATTCTATATTCAGCTAATGCTTTTAACCTTCTTTCTTCTTCTTCCTTTTTAGGAATTAGATTTTGCATCATTCTTTTTGAGTTTTTCAACTTTAAAATTAATCTCTATTTAAAAAACTTTTATCGATCAATACTTAATAAAAAGAAGATAAACTTATTAATTTGTTACTTTGCCACATAACTTTGAGACTGACTGTCCTGCTAGCCATCCACTAGTCCAACAATGTTGAAAATTGAACCCCCCAGTGATTCCATCAACATCTAGAACTTCACCAGAAAAAAATAAACCTGGACATTTTAAACTTTCCATACTTTTAAAATTAACTTCATTGATTGAGACACCTCCAGAGGTGACAAATTCCTCACCAAAGGGGCCTTTACTAGAAATAATATATTTATCTTTCAATAGGCTATTAATCATTCTCTCTCTTTCATTTGCGAGAAGATCTGACCACTTCTTATCTTTATTAATTTCCATTTTATTTAATAAGAATACCCACAACCTCTTTGTTAACAAAGGTAGAGGTCTTAAATTAATTAAGTTTGATTTTCCATTATTAGATTTTAGGTTATCAATTTTTTCTTTTAACTCTTTATATTCAAGGTTTGACCATTTAATTATTAAATTAAATTTATACTTTTGGTCAAACAATTCTCTCGCAGCTATCGAAGAGAGCTTTAGGATAGCAGGGCCGCTAAATCCCCAATGAGTTATAAGTAAATCTCCTCTATTTTTGAAAGATTTGTTATTTAGTTGAATTTCAATATCTATATTTTTAATAGAGACACCACTACACTCATTCAATTTTGTTTCTTTTGTGGAGAAAGTAAAAAGGGAGGGAACAGGTCTTATTACGCTGTGGCCAAAATTTTTAGCTAATTTATGTCCACTAGGATGGCTTCCAGTAGAGAGAATAATATTTTTTGCAATTATCGAAATTTTTTCACTATTAAAAATAGTAAAAAGGTTATCTGAAGTTTTTAAAATTTCTTTAACAAAAAATTTAGTTGAGATCTCTACCCCTTTATTTATTGCATTTTTTTTTAAGCAACTTATTACATCTAAAGATGAATCAGATACTGGAAATACTCTATTATCAGCTTCAATCTTTAAATTTAATCCTCTTTTCTCAAACCAATCAAATACATCTCCAGCGGCAAAACGATTAAATGATTCCAAAAGTTTAATACCACCTCGAGGATAATTTTCTGCCAACTCACTCGGGATCCATGATGCATTAGTTACATTGCACCTACCTCCTCCACTTATTCTTACTTTCTCCATAAGTTTTGAGGAACCTTCAAGAATTATTATTCTTTTAACACCATTTTCGGCGGCTGTTACTGCCGTCATGAAGCCTGCTGCTCCACCACCAACTACTACTAAATCAAAAGGGTTCAAAAATGTAGGCTCTTAATATTTCCTTAATCTGATAATAGCAATTCAATTTTATAAAAAAAAACGTTTTTAAATAAAAAATTCAAGACTTAGACAAAATTATCTTGAAATATGGAGAAAAATAAATTAAAGACATTTTAAATTTTATGGTATTTGTAAACACGCAAATATCTTTTATATATTATTTTAGTTAAATGGTTAATTTATTTTCCTACGTCAAATATTCTGAAGCTAGCTTTCCAATGACGGGCCAATATACGGCTCTTTTGTTATTAACTTCAGTTATTTGGATACTTCTTTGGATCGGTTATAGACAAAACAAAATAAACGATGAAATAAAGAAAAAAGAGAAGGAAGAAAGAATTAGCGCAAAGACCGAAAGGAGAAGAAAGTTAGAAAGTTTATATCCAAATAGCACAAATAATTTTTAAAAAATTTTTGAATCAAGCTTTTAAAAAGTATTAATTACAAATTACTTTGGTTTTAGTATCGAATTCGCTTCTAACCCTAATAAGCTTTGAAATTTCTAGGTTAAGTTCTTCTTCGGATTTAAAACCTAATATATCGAATGGGACAAGACCCAGTGAAACATCATTTCTATTAATTAATTCCATTTTATTGATAATTTATTTTTATATTAGATAGTTATTAAATTAAAGTAATTGCTTGGTGATTGATTCAACATAATACTTACTGCTTTCAAATATAAATATGAAAAATATAAATTTTTTGATGAACTTCTTATGAATTTTCTTATTTATAAATCATCTTACAAATTTTTAGTATTAAACCTTTTGTTAATTTCTTAAATCATCTGCTTCTAATGACTGTATGAAGACTTTATATTATTTGAATATAAATATCAAATTTAAATATCATGGAAACTAACAAATTAAAGTCTTTAATACAGTATCTCCCAGGTTTTATTATTCTTCTATACGTGTTCTTTTTAGCAATAACACAATTTATAAAGTGAAAAATTTTTAAAATTATTAGTTTTGATTGGAATTTTTTCTGCATTTGCAGCAGCAATATCTTGGACTTATGCATGCTTCATATGGCGTTCACAAACGGTAAAGTATAAATCCATAGACATTAATTTAGTAAAAAATATAATAGCATTTCTAATTTTTCTTCCTGCATTTATCAATCTCAGTGTTTTAAATGATTTAAAATCTATTATTATTCTGTTGATAAGTGGAGTTATAGGAATAGGTTTAGGAGATACTTTTTATATAAAGTCATTGCAGCTAATTGGTACTAGAAGAACTTTATCAATTGAAGCATTATCTCCACTATTAGCCGCATTATCTGGTGAAATTTTTATTGATGAAAACCTAGCATTTAGGTCTTATCTGGGTATTTTAATTATATCAATTTCACTTTTCATTCTACTCAGGCAGAGAACTAATCTTATAGTTAGTAATTTGACCAACATTACAGAACGAAATAATCTAAGCGTTTATATATTTCCATTTTTATCAGTTTTATGTGCTGTGTTAGGAGGGCTTTTATCTCGAAAAGTATTTTTAGAAAGCAATCTATCTCCTTTTCAAACTACAGAGCTCAGGTTACTTGGAGCAATAATATTTTTAATAACAATAAAAAAATTTAGAATTAATTTTTTCTTAAAGAAATTAGATTTTAATGATCAAAAAAGATTTTTACTTTCAATATTATTAGGAACAAATTTAGGCATATTGCTTCAACAAATTGTTTTCAAGACTCTTCCTTTAGGCATAGGTTGGACTTTACTTAGTACCTCCCCCGTAATTTCTCTTTTTTTCGCAACTAAAGAAGAAAGACAAATAACAAAAGGTATAATTTTCTTTACTACATTATTATTTTTAGGTTTATGTCTAATAATTATATGAAATTTAGATACATGTAATAAATACTCATGTTAATAAAAAAAACAATCAATAAAATAACTTTAGAAACGTTATTCAATATGAAAGTTCTAAAGAAAAAGACACTTGGAATCTTTGAAGTATATTTAATTTTCTTATCATGCATATATGCCGGATTTGTAGGTTATAAGTCCCTAATAAATATATTATTTACCTAAATTAATTGATTTTTTGAGCCGACTTTACCAAGTGACCTCCATCTTGATCATCATCATCACTTGAAGCGAAAAATAAACAATATATCCCAAGTGAAGCTATTGATATTGAAATAGAAAGGGCTGAAAGCTCGTCCATGAATAAAAGTATTTATTAGATAGTAATAGAAAAATAAATAAAAATTTGTAAATTTATTAACCTTGTCCAAATATATTTTATTTTGACAATTTAATTATAATGACTTTATTAAGGTATTTTTGTGGTGAAAATTCTTATTAAATCGCCATGCAGCGCCAGTTTAATAATTCAGTACGGAATAAAGAATTGGCCTATTTGGGAGCGCGAACCATGTAATTTTTCTTGGAACTACATGGAGAAGGAAATTTGTTACATAATTGAAGGTGAAGCAAAAATTAAGACTGAAGCTGGAGAAAGTTACTTAATTAAATCAGGAGACTTGGTTGAATTTCCTGAAGGACTATCTTGCGAATGGCAAATAATTAAAAGTTTTAAAAAACACTTTAGATTAGGGGAATAGATTTAAAAAATATTCCCATAAATTAACTAATTTTGTTCTATAAGCTAATATAAATTAGTAAATTAATTGTTAAAACATATATTTTTTTTATGACTTTCACTGACAAGGAATATTTCGAAGTTATCAAAAAAAACGAAACTGTCAAAGAAGCCTTCGAAACTATAAAACAAACATGTATTAATTTAAAAAATCAAACTAATTGCCCAGAAGAAGACATTGAGAGTTTTCTGATATTTATTTCTAAACAATGGGATAATTAGTGATTAATAAATCTTTCTAAAAGATATTGAAAATTAAAATAACATTTAATATTATTCTCAATTTTGAAACTTAAATATCTTTTTTAGCACTTGTATTAATACTTGAAGTTCCTTTAGCCGCTGATACAAAGAAAACAAATCCTACTAATCCTGCTATACCAAAAATTGCAGCTAAAGGGTCAAAAGTGAAAGAGAACATAAAAAACTTTAAAATCAAGATAAATAATAGTTTTCGAATCCAAATTTCACAATTATTATTAAGTAACATTTGTCACATTAATATATATCAAGAGGTCAATATTAATTAATTAGTAGAAAATATTTAAGTAAAAAACTTAAATTTAGAAATCAAATAAGGAGATAATTTCCTAAGGAATTATTCTCAAAACCCTTTTGAAAACAGGTATTCATTTTTTATTTTATACAATTTAATGGAGAGGAAATAGATCAAAATATCCACAATTATCTTTTTTTTTGTTTAATATGATTCCATGACAGAATTTTATTCAGCAACTTCATCTATAAGCCCATTCTCAGCAATTTTATGGTGTTTCTATCCTATAGCTATATTAGTTCTGGTTGAATTGTTTCTAGGTGGCGGATTTGACGATGATAATGATGATCAAGATGGTGGAATGATGATCCCTGCATATTCAGGAGCTAAAAATTAATTTTTAATTTTAAATTAATAATTTTAAAATTTTGAATAATCAAGTCTATAACTGTAATTTAAATTGACTTCTTCGTTAATATTACTAGCCATTTTGATTATTGTATTTCTTTATTGGTTAGTTACTAAAACACTTAAAGAAGGTAAGGAGGCTCTTAAAGAGATGGGTAAAAATACTAAATAAACTTTTTTATTTCCCTTTATTCCTAATGTAAATTTTATAAAGTAAAGAATTAAAACTATAATTATGTTTAAAATTTATTTTAAGTTAAATAGAAATTACTCATTAATTAGATTAATTTTTTATTTTTATAAATTTTTTCTGACGAAAACTCAAGATGCATCTTAATTCTCTACTTTATATTTTTTCTATTGCTTTATTTATTTATGTCATGGCTCTATTTTGGAGAGATCTTCCAAATCAAAAAAAGAAGTAAAAGATAATTATTATTAATTTTGTTGCCTATTCAAATAAATTTAGTTATTAATTTAATGATGTTTCTATTAATTTTATATATATGCAAATTGAATCTTCAAATAATTCAAAGGATGAGGCTTTTGCACAGTCATTGAAAATTGAAAAAGAAAATATTATTTGTAAGGACGGCTTTTGTACATTACCAAATCAAAATCAAAATCAAAACATAATTAAAAACAACGGGAATTTATTCGATCCTATTTAAAATAAAGGCATACATAAATTAATTCTCTTAAGCGAATACTCTTTGAATAATAATGTTTTTTAATAAATGATTAAATTTAGAGATTATGTATAAGAATTTTTTGAATGCCTATCAAGAATTTTGGTTTAAAGCTACAAATTTTAATAGCAAAACAACAAGATCTGATTGGTGGCGAGTTCAATTAGTAAACATTATTATATCTATTTTTACTATTCCAATATTTCTAAGAACATTTGGTTTTAATATTTATGGATTAGTTTGTATAGTCCCTCAGATTGCTATTGATGTTCGAAGGTTAAGAGACTTTGGAAAGAGCTGGGAGTGGATATTTATAAATTTAATTCCAGTTTTTGGCTGGATAGTATGGTTTATATGGCTTGGTTTTGGTAAATCTGGAAATGGGAAGTCAAAATTTATTTAAATTTTGATTATCAACCTAGAGAGTCTAAATCCCTCCTGTAATGAACTAAATTTTCTTTATTAACGAGAGTATTTTCCTTTAAATTTTTATTCAAATTCTTTTTAAAATTAAGAACAGAGAAGGAGCTAATCAAATTTTTCATAATATCTTTTTTATTATTAATAACCTAATAAAAAGATGGTCTCCATTGAGCCTAATTTTAATGGCCTAACCGAACAATAAAGTTCATTAATCCGTACTAAAAATTTCAAGCGTTTTATAAAGCTTATCTATGTTATTTAACTTACTTATTTTTTTATTTTTTTATTTTTTTTAAAATCTACAAAAGTAACTTTATTTCTGAACTCTAATTGTTTTTTTAGGATTCTGAATACATGCCATTCACATTCAGATAACTTTTGAAATTGATCAAGTGTATCTTTATCTTCTTCATCAAATTTATCAAAAATATCGGATATCCCCAAACTATTAATTGCAACAAAATTCTCTGCTACATCTTCAGGATTTTGACCTGAGGCAAAATCTTTAAAGGCCTCATAAGAATTTAGTTTTCTAGTCAACCAATTAAACCATAATTCAGATGTATTTTTATCCTCTTCTTTAACTATTTTCTTCATTAACAATATATTTACTATATTAATAATTATTGGTCATTATCTATTTGGCACCTGTAGAATTACTCATTTTATATTTTGAAGGATTATTAATAAGCTACGCTAGAAAATTTCGCTGTTTAATTGAATAAGACTTTTTTATTAATCTCAAAAACTAGATAAATAAAATATTAGGTATTTATCTTATATTATTTAAATCAAAAAAAAGCTAAGATAAAGGTTTATAGAGCAAATGCCTTCAGTACCTTTTTACGATTTCCCGTCATCACCTTTATTAATAATTGGAGCACTTGGTATTGTTGTAGCGTTAGCAGTCTTTTTTCTAGCTTATCAAAAATACTTTAATTCACCTTTTAATAAAGAACTCCAAAAAAAGAAAAAATCTTTATTAAAAGAAAAGCAAGAATTAAATGAAAGATTGCAAAAAATAGAGCAAGATTTAAAAAATTTATAAAATTAAGTAAGAAATTTAGAAACCACTTTTAGAGATAAATAGTCTCAAAATTAGAAAAATAGTAAAAGCAACAATAGTAATAAGGTTTGGGATTCAAGATTTTTAGTTTTTAATATAAAAAAATGGCTTATAAGAAGTTATGGACAAACAACATCTTATAGATTTAATCTCCAACAGTTTGATTTGCGAAAGTCAAAAACTTAAATCGAGAGAGAGTTCTAGTGAAATAATAAATTATTTAAATAAACTAAATTTAGATCAATTAAGAACAATGTCTAAAGAATTTATTCTCTAGATTTCAAGACAAAGAAATAAACTGTTTAATTAGAATTTAAATCTAAAATCAAACTTAATTGTTAATCAATAATATATATGAGCCGTAAAATTTGATATTTATTTAATATGGTACGACATCTCATCTTTTACAAAATATTTTTTAAATTATGACTATTTTTATTGGAAATTTATCCTGGGAAACTGAAGAGGAAGACCTTAAAGACCTTTTCAAAACTTATGGTGAAGTAACAAAATGTACAATTCCTTTAGAGAGGGATTCAGGAAAAAAAAGAGGTTTTGGCTTTGTTGAAATGACTAGCGAAAGCTCAGAGAAAACTGCGATTGATGATTTACAAGATGTCGAGTGGATGGGTAGAGAAATTAGAGTTAACAAGGCGGAGCAAAAAGATCGCTCCAGAAGAAAAAGTAGACATTATGGCAGTTAAAATAATATTCAAGCAACTCTTTAGTTTTTAAATTCTTAAATACTTATGTTCAAAATAAAGTTCTAAAAACTATATAAATAAAAATCCTTTTGTATTTTTGTGCAGACTAATAGACCATAATAAAAGTAGAAATAAAACAAAATTATTTTGGAAAAAGTTTTAGTTACTGGTGCATCTGGGTTTATTGCTATTCACTGCATACATGAGCTAATAAAAGCAGGTTATCTTGTCAAAGGATCTCTAAGAAATATGAATAGAGAAGATGAAGTAAGAAAATCTCTTGATAAAGATTCAGATAATCATAAGCTGGAATTTTGTAAACTTGACCTTCTAGATGATGAGGGATGGGATGAGGCAGCCTCTGATTGTGATTATCTTCTTCATGTTGCATCTCCTTTTACTATCGAAGAGCCAAAAAAGGAATCTATTCTTATCAATCCTGCAGTAGAGGGGACTTTAAGAGCGTTGAATGCTTCAAAAAATTCCTCTAAAGTCAAAAAAGTTGTCCTAACTTCTTCTATGGCTGCAATTGCGTATGGGCATGACAAGCAGTTATGCTCGCCTGAAGACTGGACAGATACAACAAAAAACGTTGGTGCATATGTAAAAAGTAAAACAATTGCAGAAAAAGCTGCATGGGATTTTATTCATAATGACAATGAACACTCTTTTTCAATGACAACTATTCATCCTGGGATGGTTTTTGGTCCACTGCTAAGTGATGATACTGATGGTGCTTCGGCAGAACTTATTTCAAAAATGATTAATGGTAAATTTCCAGCACTACCAGATGCATTTTTTACTGTTGTAGATGTAAGAGATGTCGCCAAGTTACATGTCGAATCTCTTAGAAAACACCAAAGTGATAATAAAAGAATAATTGCGACCTCTCCTCAAGGGATCAATATTATGGAAATTTCTAATATTTTAAGAAAAAATGGCTACAAGAAAGCACCTCAAAACTTTATCCCTACAAAAATGATAAATTCTCTAGCCCCATTTAATAAAGAGATGAAAAGTATGGCTGCCATGGTTAATAGAGGATCTTATGGCGCTGATATTACGGAAACTATTTCTATATATAATTGGGAACCTATTTCATTAGAAAAAACTTTAATAGATATGGGTAATTCTATAAAATAAATTCCAATCAAATGAATCAATAACGAAGTATTGGCTATAGTTTTCATTTATCGGCAAATTGAAAACTTTGCCACGATAAATAATAACTAAGCTATCCTAATTAAAGAGGATTAAAGAAAAGTTTATATGAATAAAATCAAGAGGTCAGATTTTATATTAAAACCATTTCTTAAAAGAAATAATTTCAAAGCTTGTTATCAGTTAATAACTACTCTTATACCTATAATTTCTCTTTGGTTTATTGCCTCTAAAATTGTATATTCTCCTCTTTTACAAATTACAAAAGGGTTTTTACTCATTCCCATTCTTTTTTTTCTTACCCTCTTATCTTCTAGAACATTCTCATTAATGCACGATTGCGGGCATAATTCCTTATTTGAAAAACGTTCTTTGAATAACTTCTTTGGCTTTTGTCTGGGTTTATTAAATGGGATACCTCATAAACCTTGGGCTAATGACCATGCATTCCACCATAGGAATAATGGGAATTGGGAAATTTACAAAGGTCCAGTAGATGTTTTAAGCCTAGAAGATTATGAGGCTCTTAATAAAAGAGAAAAACTTATTTATAAGGTAAGTAGACATTGGTTAATGCTTTTTCCTGGTGGTTTCTTTTATTTAGTTATTAAAGCTAGATTGGGGTTAATTCTAATTATTATTAATTTTATAAAATCTTTAATACAAGAAACTTTTATTAAATTAAAAAAAAGAAATTATTTAGGACTTTTAAATATTCAATCGAGAATTAAGCCGCCTTTCTCTGACTATGGAGACAATTTTGATGAATTATTTGATCTAATAGCAAACAATATTATTGTGATAAGTGGATGGATAATTATGTGTAAATGGTTAGGAGCTGCTTTTTTCTTAACTTTTTATTCTCTAATATTAACTTTTTCAGCAGCTATTTTCATATGCATCTTTTTTATACAACATAACTATGAAAATGCATATGCAAGTAATACAAAAAATTGGGATATTGTCGAAGGTGCTATTTCTGGCAGTAGCAATTTAGATATCCCAAATTGGTTAAACTGGTTTTTAGCTGATATTTCGTTCCATAGCATTCATCATCTATCCGAAAGAATTCCTAATTACAATTTAAGAGCTTGTCATAAAGCAAATTTACATTTACTGCAAAAATCAAAAGTTCTCAAATTAAGTGATTTCCCAAATTGTTTTAGATATATTATTTGGGACAGCAAGAACGAGAATCTAATACCAATTAATTAAATACTAGCTGAGTCTTCTTCGCATTTTCCTTTTTAGAGGAATGCTACTGTAAGCGTGAGCTCCAATAGATGGGGGTAAATCATTTTTAACAGGATGAATAAAAGCATTTGCCATGCTTTCTAACATTTTAGAAAGCCAACTAATAATTGATCTCATTTGAAAATCTAAAAAGTACATTATTATCATCTAACGAAATTTTTAAAAAGTAAATCAGTCTTTATGCTGATTTACTTTTTAATATCATCAATAAGAGAATGACATTCAGCAAAACGTAAAAACGCCCAATGAGTGATCAAAAATGGCAACCTACAAACTATCAAAAAGAGAGGCTGATTTCTAGCACTAATAAATATATAAATCAGAAGTTAAATGATCTGCAAAAAGAATTAGATTGTCCTAATGAATTTATTTTTGATTTTATAAAAGATATCCAAAAATATTGGGATCCAGATAGTTCTAAACTTAAAGCAGAGAAATTACAAGAAAATAAACCTTAAAGTAAAAAATCTAGATAAACAAAATTAAGGTTTTGAGTATAAAATTAATGCAATAAAGCCAGATATAGAAATAGTCTTGATCCTTAATAAAACCAATATTTAAAGATAGTAATTATTACTTATTTATTCGAATTTTCTTAACAAAGCAAAAATTAATTTTTAAAGTCATGCTATATCTCATTCCACAGATAGAGATAAAAATTATGGATGATTTGTTTTTTTCTTCGAATCAAATAACAGCAAAAGATACCATAGATTCATATTTTGAATGCATTAGTGAATGCAGCATTGTTGATGGGCATCAAGAATGTGTAACTCGATGTGTAGAAATTCATCTTAAAGGAGGCAATAAAAATGAATAAAAAGTACTCTCCTCAAAGAAAAACAACTTTAAAGTGGAACTCTAATGGAGATCTTTCTGAGATTGATATGCTAAGAATTTTAGATAAAATTTCAGCAGCTGAACTGAATCAATGTGAATTGACCTGCGATTTAGATGACTAAATACAGGGAAACTATATATTATGTTTTAATCAACTATTTATAAAAAAATCAATTTTCTATATAAAAATATTTTTTATTGAATCCATGATTAATAATATAAGCGACCTCAAAAAGCTCAATAATTCTGATATGAGAGAAAAAAATCTAAATATAATACTTGATTCTAGTTCCTACAAGCTTGCTTAAGAAGATCTTAATTTGCTTAGAAGTGATGAAATGCGCGGAGTAAGTATGCTTCTAGAAATTACCAAGCCTGAATTAGTACTGGAAGAACAAAATATCATTTCAACTTTAATTGTTTTTGGAGGCGCCAAAATCGTCGAAGAATCCTCAGCTCAGATCAAAATCGATGAAATAAAAAAATTATTGGAAAAATTTTATGTTTTTGATTTAGTCTTATCAAAGGTGTTATTTAAAATTTCTTGCTTTGTCAATTGTATAGGTTCTACTTTTCCTGCATCACCATGAGTTGGGCAGTAGTAAGTCATTAACATCCATTTTTTATCTTCTTTCATAATAATCCTCCCTCAATTAAAGATATGTAGGCTCTATCTAGGATATAAATCTAAAAAACTTCTTATATTTAATCTTTTTTTCGCTTTTGCTTAACAATATATAAAGTTGTAAAGATATAGCCTTAATAGATATAAATACCCATGACTAAAAAAATAATTACTGCTAACTGTAAGATAAATTTTAAATAAGTTCATGTCTCTAGAATCTATACTTATGGTTGTTGCTCCAATATGTGTTTTTACAGCCGGAGTTATTATTTTACCAATATTAGTAAAGCCTCGTAAGCAATCAGTATCTCCTAAGAGATACGTTCGCGGTTTATAAAATTAACCCATACTTCTAAAAATATTATTGAAAGACAAAAAATAATTAACTCCCTAAATAAAAATTAAGATTATATTATATGAATTCTATCTAAAAATATTTGACTAAAGATGGAATTTCCAGAAGCAGTTCTTTTTGATTTAGACGGTGTTCTATTAGATACTGAACCGTTACTAGCTAACGCTTGGTTTGAAACAGCAAAAGAATATAACCACTATTTATCAAAGGATAAATTATTAGAATTAAAGGGAAGAAGAAGAAGAGATTGCGCGAAAAAAGTCCTTCGATGGATAAGTAAAGAAAACCCAATAGAAGAATTACTCATAACTCAAAAATTAAAAGTAGATAAATTGCTTACTCAAGCTAAACCTTTTAAGGGAGCCATAGAATTACTAGAATTTTGTATACATACAAAATTACCTATTGCTTTAGTGACAAGTAGTAGTAGTGAAAGTTTTAAAATTAAAAGCTCCGTAAATCCATGGTTAAATTTATTCGAGACAAAGGTTCTAGGAGATGACAAATTTATTTCTAATGGCAAGCCTTCACCTGATCCCTATTTGAGAGCATTAAAAATATTGGGTGTAGATCCAAATAAAACATGGGTTATAGAAGACTCATATGCAGGATCTGTCTCAGGACTAAAAGCGGCATGTAATTTGATGTTTTTTTCCAAAGATATTGAGATACTTAATAGATTAATAAATGAATTTAACCAAGATAAGATTCAAAAAATTAATGAGTTATCGGAAATAATCTATTATTTAAAGTTATTTAAAGGATTTTAAATTAATCAAATTAAATTTCCAAAAATTTATAAACCAAACCATAATATTATCTATGTGCGGAAGATTTGAACTAAAAACTAAATTTGATAAGTTACCAAAACTTTTAAAACAAGACTATCCAAGTGGGCTTAATAATAAATATGAGACTCAGAATTTAATTAGGCCTACCGATCCAGTTCTTGTAATTAAGAATGAAGGAAAAATTCAGACTACTTTTATGTCATGGGGGTACATATCACCTTGGGCCAAAGATCCTTTTGATAAGGGAAGACCAAGACCACATAACGCAAGAGCAGAAACAGTTGAAGAGAAAAAATTATTTAGTGGAAGTTGGAAACATAAAAGATGTTTAATACCTGCGAGCGGTTTTTTTGAAAAAACATATCGTATTAGGAAAGAAAATTATGAAACTTTTTGGTTAGGAGGGATTTGGAGTAAATGGTCTTCACCTGATGGAGCAGAGTTAGAAAGTTGCTGTGTTTTAACAACTGAACCAAATGATTTAGTGAAACCTTTACATCATCGTATGCCAGTTATTGTCCCTAATAGATATGAAGAACAATGGATTGAAGAGGTTAAGGATACTTATGAATTAAAATTGTTAATCCCTGTATTAATGGGATGGTCAGCTTCCGGATGGATAACAGAAAAAGCAAATAAAAAGCCTACTGAACAAATGAATTTATTTTAAATTAAAGATATTAAATATCTTTTTTGTTATTGAAATTTATTAAGTTTATTTGTTGCAACCCTGAAGCTTCAATAGCTTTAGATTAGATCTGTTTAAAAAATGGTAAAAGTAATTAATAGA
>QCSX01000020.1 GCA_003209065.1 Prochlorococcus sp. AG-670-N10 | reverse complement strand
TTAGATTATGGGATCATGAAAAAGCTTCAAATGAAGTTTATGAAAGTTCAATGAATATGTTGTATGCAGATTATGTTCAAGCTGGACAAATGCCAGTTGTATTAGCTAATAAATTCGGTGGCGTTATATTTCATGAAGCTTGTGGACACTTACTTGAAACAACTCAGATTGAACGTGGAACAACTCCATTTAGTGATATGTTGAATGAAAAAATAGCTCACGAATCTGTAACGGCAATAGATGAGGGTCTTTCAGAAGGATCTTTCGGATCATTATCTATTGATGATGAAGGAATGGAACCAGAGAAATCAATACTTATTAAAGATGGAATATTAAAGAAATTTCTATCTGATAGAGCTGGTGAATTAAGGACTGGTCACAAAAGAACCGGTAGTGGTAGAAGGCAAAACTATTCATTCGCTGCAGCATCAAGAATGAGAAATACTTATATAGCTAAAGGTAAATTCACTAAAGAAGAATTAATAAATAGTATTAGCGATGGTCTTTACTGTAAGTCTATGGGTGGTGGAAGTGTAGGAGCGACAGGACAATTTAATTTCGCTGTTGAGGAAGGTTATTTAATAAAGAATGGTAAATTAACTAAGCCAGTTAAAGGAGCAACATTGATAGGTGACGCCAAGGAAGTGATGACAAAAATCTCTATGTGTGGAAATGATTTAGAGTTAGCACCTGGTTTTTGTGGTTCAATCAGTGGCAGCGTCAACGTAACAGTTGGTCAGCCACATATCAAAGTTGATTCTATAACTGTAGGTGGTAGATAAAATGAATGCTACAGAAATAACAACTCAAATAAAAACTGCTGCAAATATATTAAATATTGATAAATGGGATTACGGAGCAAGTTTTACTAATGATTATTCTGTTCAAGTTGATAGAGGAGCAGCAAAACAATTAAAAGCATCTCAAAAACAGGTCATAACTTTAAGAGTTTGGAATAAAGAAAACTTAGTAGGTATCACTACTACAAGCGATCTAAGTGAAACAGGTATTAAAAAAGCCTTAAGTCAAGCAAATATAGCCTCGGAGTTTGGGAATAAAAACGAATTTACTGATTTTTCTCCCTTAGCCAAAGATCCGATACAAGTAAAAGAAGTTGATAAAAAAAATCCATTAGGAATTAAAAGGCTACTTAAAATTCTTAGAGAGGCTGAATCGAAGTTAATTGACAGTCATGAGGCTATTAAATCTATTCCTTACAACGGATTGTCTGAAAGTTTTTATGAAAGAATTTATGCCAACAGTGATGGAGCATTTCGAAATTATAGTAAAAGTCAAGCTGCTATATATTTATATGCCAGAGCAGAAGAAAAAGATAAAAAACCTCGTAGTTCAGGTTCAGTAAAACTGGGATACGGTGTTGAAGACATTGATATTGAATCCTGTATCAAAGAGGCAGCAAAGAAAACAATTGAACATTTAGACTACTCATCAATCAAAACAGATAAGTATTTAATTTGTCTATCACCTGAAGCATTTCTAACATTGATGAATGCCTTTAGTTCAATCTTTAATGCTCGAAGTATTATTGACGGTGTAAGTCTTTCAAATAAAAACTCGATTGGTGAGTTGATTTCAATTCCAGCTTTGAATATCTACGATGATGGACTTAATGATAAAAATATATCTTCTGCACCATTTGATGGTGAAGGGACTCCAACAAAAAAACTAAGCTTAATTAATAAAGGGAAATTGGAAAACTTTATACATTCAGAATCAACTGCAAAAATTTTTAACACCATACCTACAGGACATGCTGGACTTGGTTCAAAAGTATCAGTGTCTCCAGATTGGTTAGTAATTGAAAAATCAAGTGAATGTTCGGACTTAAACACGTCCTTGGTACATACAAATTATCAAGGAGATTTTGTATATATTGAAGAATTAAACGCAATTCATGCAGGAGTTAGAGCTAGTCAAGGTTCCTTCTCTCTTCCTTTTGAGGGGTGGTTTTATAGAAATGGGGGGAAACGTTCCATTGAATCAGCGACTGTAGCAGGAGATATTAAGTATCTTCTAAAAAATATAATAAATATTGAAAATAAAAAAGAATTAACTACAAGTGGGATTTCTCCACATGTATGGATTAATGAATTATCTATAACTGGTGACGAGTGAGAATTATATTTTGGGGTACGCCTGAATATTCAGTTAAAAGTCTTGAAGTATTAAAAAAATCAGATCATGATATTGTCGCTGTAATTACCCAACCAGATAAAAAAAGATCTAGAGGTAATAGGTTAATTTCATCACCGGTGAAAGAATATGCAACTAAGGAAAATATTACAGTTTTTACACCAGAAACAATAAAGAATAATATTGAATTTATAACTGAACTTAAAGACTTATCTTGTGATCTTTTTATTGTAATTGCATATGGAAAGATATTACCCAAAGAAATATTAGATATTCCTAAATACAAATCATGGAATGCACATGCATCACTACTTCCAAGATGGAGGGGGGCTGCGCCAATTCAATGGTCAATATTAAAGGGTGATAAGCTTACTGGCGTAGGAATTATGAAAATGGAAGAGGGATTAGATACCGGGGACGTATTGGTTGAGAAACAAATTAAAATTGAGAATAAGGATAATCTTAAAACATTATCTAAAAAATTAAGTGATTTATCATCAGAGTTAATTTTGAGAGCGCTATCAGACATAGAACAAAATAAAAATAGAGATATTAATCTATTACTTAAAAAACAAACAGATTTTCAAAGAGAATTAAAATATGCAAGAATGATTAACAAGTTAGATTACATAATAAATTGGAAAAATTCTTCAACTGATATTTATAGAAAAATAAATGCTTTATACCCAAGAGCAAATACAACTTATAAAAGGAAAAACCTCAAAATAATAAAAATAGAGATCCTAACAATGGATGAAATACACAATAAAAATTATAAAATTTTAAATAATGTAATAGAGCCAGGATTAATTATTGGACTCATAGAAAACGTAGGAATTATCATAACAACAAAAACTGATCCTATTCTTTTATTAGAAGCAAAACTAGAAGGGAAAAACCTATCTAGTAAAAATCAATTGATACAACAATTAAATCCTGTAATCGGAGAAAATTTTTCTGACTAAGTTATTTGATCCCTTTTGGACAAACCCCAAATGAATGAAATTAATATCAAAATATAAAAATAATAATCTGGAAGAGTAGTCTCAGTAAATAATGTATTAAGAAGAAGCTTTATCCCAACAATTAGTATCGCAATGTAACCAGCAGTTTCTAATCTTAAAAATTTCTCTAAAAGACTAAGAAATATACCTGAAGTAAATCGCAATGCTAATACACCTATAATTGCTCCAAATATAATCAGAATATATTGATCACTTATGGCAACAGCTGTTGTAATGCTGTCAATTGAAAATGCAAAATCAGTCAAAGAAAGCAAAGCAACAATCTTTAGAAATTTAAAATTATTATTGCTTTTATCATTGTCTGAATCTTGAGTATCTGATTCGCTGCTATAAAAAACATTGGAAATAAATAAATAAATAAGATATAAACCTGCAAAAATACGGATAATGATGAATTTTAAAAGGATATTAGATAAAAGAATAAGAAATATTCTGAATAATAAAGAAATAGTTATGCCTATATTTAAAGCTTTAGATCTTAATAAAGGACTATCAAGAGATTTAGTAAGCGATGCCAAAGCAATCGCGTTATCTGCCGATAGCAATAATTCTAAAATAATCAAGATAGGTAAAAGTGTAAGAATTTCTGACCAACTATCAACTTGATCAAGCGTTGGTATAAAGGAATTTATTGCAGCAGAATCCATTAATTATTATTCACAATCTTTGTAAAATATAATATAATATAACCTTAAGTAGTAATCAAGTTAATTAAATATAAATGAGTTTAAATTCATTAATTAGTTATATTTCAAATTCACAAATAATAATAGAGTTAGTAAAAAGAATTAATCATAATAATGAACTAAATATCATTGGCTCCAGTAGATATGCGAAATCAATTATTATAAATAGTATTGCTAAGAAAGAAAATAAAGATATCTTACTTATAAGTCCTAACGAGGAAATTGCCTACAAATGGTATGGATATTTCGATAGTATAAATAATAGAAATGTATTATATTATCCTCCAAGTGAAAATTTGCCATATGCATCAATTAACAGGTCAAAGGAGACTGAATATTCACAGTTATCAGTTATCTCTAGAATTATTAAAAAAGAAAGAAAAGATTTAAACATAATAATAACAACTGAACGATCCCTTCAACCTCATTTAATTAAAAATAATCAATTTAAGGAAAATATACTTACACTAATTAAGGGAAATGAACTAGACATAAAAGAGTTAACAAAAAAGTTAGTTTTACTTGGCTATAATAAAGAAAATCTAACTTCTCAAGAAGGGTCATGGAGTAGAAGAGGAGAAATTATTGATATTTATCCAGTTAATAATGAACTGCCTATAAGAATAGAATACTTTGATAATATTATTGAAAAAATAAGAGAATATGATCCCGTAACACAAAGAACATTAGATAGTATTAATAAAGTTGAAATTGTACAAGTAGGATTTAATTTATTAATAAGAAAAAGCTTAGAAAATTTATCAGAACAAGGTACATTTAATTCAGAAGAAATAACAACTAAAAATAATCTTGATAGATACTTGGGGATAATTGAAGAACATCCATCAAACTTATTAGATTACTTAAATAAACAAACATTAATTGTCATCGACGAAAAAGAGGAATGTAATAAATTTTCTAATAATTGGTGTCTTGAATCAGATAATAGTTTTGAACTACATAAAGATGAAATCGCCAATAACCTAAAATCTAATAATATAAATATAAAAGTTAAATCTAATCTTCATGAAAAATTTGAATCAATTATAAAAACTTTTAGTAATTATAATGTAATAAATTTATATGAATTCGAGTCAAAAAGAAATTTAGATAATAGATTTCTTTTGTCAGATAAACGCATAAATACCTCTTCTAAAAATATTGGCAAACTTTCAAAAGAAATAAATAAATTTATATTAAATAAAGATAAAGTCTGGATATTATCTGCGCAGCCGCTACGAACAAGAAGTTTATTTTTTGAGCATGAATGTAATACAACTTACTTAGAAAAGCCCAACGATCTTGAAAGCGCATATAAGTTAATTGAAAATTCGACACCAGTAATTATTAAGAATAAAAATAATTATGAAATAGAAGGATTTTATTTACCGATATGGAAAGTAATTCTAATAACAGACAAAGAATTATTTTCTCAGCAAGCTTTATTTAATAATGTATTTATAAGAAGAAGAAAAAGGAGTGTAAATTCAAATATAAATGTAAATAAAATAAATCCAGGAGATTATATAGTTCATAAAAACCATGGTATTGGACAATTTTTAAAAATAGAAAAAATAAACATTACCGGTGAATCCAGAGACTACTTAGTCATTCGTTATCTTGATGGAAAAATAAGTGTTGCAGCTGATCAACTTGGGAGTATAAACAGATATAGATCTAGTGGAAAAATAAAGCCTCGAATAAATAAATTAGGAGGTACAGAATGGTTAAAAATAAAAGATAAAAATAGAAAAATAATAAAAAAAGTTGCCTTAGACATTTTAAAACTTTATGCAAAAAGGGAAAAACTTAAAGGTCATATATTTCCAGGAGATGGGCCTTGGCAAAAAGAGTTAGAAGAGTCATTCCCTTATCAAGCTACTCCAGATCAAATAACAGCTGTTAAAGAAGTAAAAATTGATATGGAAAGCGATAAGCCAATGGATAGATTAGTTTGTGGCGACGTCGGGTTCGGAAAAACAGAAGTAGCAGTAAGAGCAATTTTTAAAGCTATTACATCTGGTAAGCAGGTAATCTTACTTGCTCCAACAACAATCTTAGCTCAACAACACTGGAGAACTTTTTATAATAGATTTTCTCCTTACCCAATAAAAGTTTCTCTACTGAACAGATTTAAAACAAATACTGAAAAAAAAGATATTTATAATGGTCTAAAAAATAATAAAATAGACTTAGTTGTAGCTACTCATCAAATTCTAGGAAAAGAGATCGAAATTAAAAACTTAGGATTACTTGTCATTGACGAAGAACAAAGATTTGGAGTTAGGCAAAAAGAAAAAATTAAAAATATAAAAACAAATATTGACGTTTTAACTCTCTCAGCTACACCAATACCAAGAACTCTATATATGAGTTTGTCTGGCCTTAGACAAATGAGTTTATTAAATACTCCTCCTCCCTCTAGAAGATCGATTAAAACGTATTTATCTGAAATTGATATGGATGTAATAAGAACTGCGATAAGTCAAGAACTTGATAGAGGTGGTCAAATTTTCTATGTTCTTCCAAGAATATCTGACATTGATCAAGCGGTTAATAAATTAAAAAATATGTTTAAAGATTTAAAGTACATTGTCGCTCATGGACAAATGAATGAAATAGATCTTGAAAATGCAATGATTGCCTTTAATAATGGCGAGGTTGATCTAATGATTTGCACTACAATTATTGAAAGCGGATTAGATATACCTAGAGTAAATACAATCGTAATCGAAGATTCACATAAATTTGGTCTGTCACAACTTTATCAATTACGTGGAAGAGTCGGAAGAAGTGGAGTACAAGCTCATGCATGGCTATTTTATCCAAATATAAATAAAATTAATGAAGCCTCTAAGCAAAGGCTAAAGGCCATCAAAGATTTCTCTGAACTAGGAAGTGGATATCAACTAGCAATGAAAGATATGGAAATAAGAGGAGTTGGGAGCTTATTAGGCGAGGAACAAAGTGGAAAAGTTAATGCCATTGGATATGACTTATATATTGAAATGCTTCATGAAGCAATTTCAGAAATAAATGGCCAAGAAATACCTGAAGTAAATGATACGCAAGTTGATTTGCCGGTTAATGCTTTTATACCTGCAACATGGATATTAAACCGAGAAGAGAAACTAGATGCTTATAAATATGCTACCGAATGTACTAACCATAAAGAGCTTACGGAGCTTGCAACTGACTGGTCAAATAGGTATGGAGTTTTACCCAAACCTGTTGAATCCTTAATACTATTAATGAAGTTAAAATTGTTAGCAAAAAAGTGTGGCTTTAATAAAATTAAACTTAAAAAACCAAATGTAATAATAGAAACTAGGCTAAAAAACTCTACATTTAAACTTTTAAAAAAAGGCTTACCATCAAATATTCAATCAAAATTTAATTATGAAGAAGATGATCAGTTCTCAAAAATAACTATTAGAGGATTAGGTGTAACAGATATTCAAAATCAAATTGATCAGTTAATCTATTGGTTAGGACTATTTGTAAAAGAAATAAATAACTTTGATAAAGAAAATTCGGATACAAAGATCTAAAACATTAAATAAATATTTAATAACCGCGGATAAGCTAAATTTCGGTTAGGTTAATAAAAATTTTTTCGTTAAATGGGTGAATACATTGATGTCGGATTACAAACTTCGATTTTACCTTTTACTTTATTAATTTCATCATTAGCAGTTGGTATATATGCTTTACTAGGATTTGAAACTGAGAATGATGACGATGATTCAGATTCTGGAAGTGGTGGTTTGATGAACCCTATTTAAAGTTTAATCGGCTAGTTTTTCTTTTTACTACTTTTAATATTCTTGCAAATGAGCCTATAAATAAAATTAAGGCAAATATTAATGAAAATACAATAAATATAAATAAACAAATTTCATAAATATATGAGATTGAGTCCAAAATGTTAGCATACAATTTACTAAAATTAATTAATAAGTTTTTAAAAATTGAGATTTTATTAGGGATTAAATAAATTAGATAAAATATTAAGGCACTAAAAAAAATCATAATAAAAGATTCATTTATCAATTTACTTTTAGACTTTCTTCTCAAAGATAACTTTTTTTTAAAAAAATATTTATCAGAATTCTTATTCAAATTTGGTATTTTTAAATCAGCCATTTATAAAAAATCAAACTAATAAATCAAAAATAATTCTCAAATAAGAATTATTTTTTATGGTAACTTGTTTGAGGATTTAATGCTATTAAGTTTGTTTTTAGTATTTATTAAAGAGCTATTATCATTTCCATCATAAACATAAATTAAAGCAGTAGAAACGAGAAAAATAGAGCATAATGAAAATAATGGAGGCAATAGAAAATTAAAGATATTTTTTTTATCCAATAAACTTAAATAATTTTTATTTTTAAAGTTTGTAAAATCTTTTTGATAAATATTTTTAACTTTATTTGAAGAACATAATTGGTCGAAACAATTTATAGTATCTGCTAGAACTGAATTTCCAATTCTTATATTTAAAGGCTTAACCTCTGGTTTGGAACTCTTCAAAAGAAGTATATGTGTATAAAAATTCTCAGAGGTAATATCAATTAAATTGGATTCATATCTTGGATTTTCATCATTTAAAAGGGAATTAGAGTAAGAATAAAAAGCCTTCATAATTGACTTTAAATGTTGCAAATTTCCTTCTACAACAGGCTTATCAATAATCATAAGTTTCCATTGCGAAATAATTGATATATAGTCTTTATTTTCGTTATTCGAATAATCAGGCAATCCAATAATTTCAAGGCTTACTGAAGATTGATTAAATAAAAATTTATTTTGCAACATTTCAATAATTAAGTAAATTTGTTCTTAATTTTAGAAAACCATCGTCTGAGATGCACAAAGCTAAAGTAAGTATAATTTTATTAAAAACCTCATCATTACAATTAGGATCAAGAAGCTTTTTGACCTTCATACTATTAGTATTAAACCTTTCATTAATTAATTCAATATATCTTTTCTTAAATTCATTCCAAGCATTAGGAGTTCTAATAAGATCATCTCTGGATTGAAGTATTTGTCTTATGTAAGGATATAAATATTTTGCCATTTCAGCAGCAAGTTTAATTAGTGCTTCAAATTCCTCTAATTTAATATTGATATTATTAAAAGAATTCCTCATTGGGTTATTATTCCTTAGTTTCCAAATAGATACTTTATTAGGTATGACTTCCTGTAAATTAAGTTTGACTGATAAAGAATGTAGAGATTCAGCACCATTTAAATCAATAGTTTCTAGAGCTAATAGAAGTAAATCAAGTCTTTGTATAGATTCTCTAGATATCTGTTTTCCTTTAGATAAGATAATAATGGTCAACTTAGAACGCTATTTACAGATCATAACAGAATATTTATTATTTACTTTGAAATAAAAATGTATAGAACTCATCAAGTTCTTCAATTGTTAATATTCCATAATTCCAAAGAAGAATAGGTAGTGGCGTATTATTTTTAATTGACAACTTTAATCCTAGCTCGATCGAAGACTCGTTTAATCCAATTTCATCCATAAGAAAAAATATTATTTTTCTATTTGAATAATTATCCATAGAAATTATTTAATTGATGAATAAATTAAAGACTTAGTCATATGATTTAATATGATTTTCCTCATAAAAATAAACTTATTTAAAAGTAAAAAAGAGAATTTTCTAAAAGGTAATAAGATAAATTTATTATTTGCAAAAAATTGAATTAAAGAATCCGTAACAACAATAGTTGAAATAATATCTAAACATCTTAAAAAATAGTATTTATATTTAAATATGTTTAAAGCTCTATTGCTTACAGGAACATTTTTATTAAAAATATCATATATGACATTAACATCTCTCCAACAAGTGTTTAACCCTTGTCCTCCAACAGGATGGAAGGTATGAAATGAATCTCCAACGAATACAACCTTTTTGAAATTAAAAATTGGCAGACGAAAAGACAGCGAAACAGGAAAAATATTAATATCGCTATTGATTTGATCTAACTTAAAATTATCAGGTAATATTGTGGACAAGTTATCTAACAAAAAGCTTTTACTTGAATTTAATCTATCCACTGATTTAGATGTAGTAGCTGTCCAAATTATTTGATACTTATTTTTATCTAGTGGTAATAAAGCTAATGGACCTTCCTTTCTAAATATTTCATATGCGCGCCTAGGAACATTTCCCCTAACTAAAACTTCAAATGTTAAACAAGACTGATTATATGATTTTCTAATATCTATAAAATTTCTATTTTTTTTATGGTTTGAATTAGCTCCAGTTGATACAAATTCATAATCAAAAATAATATCATTGAAAGATAGATCTAAAGAAGATTTAAAAAATATATTATCCACATTATCGACCTCATCGAAAAATACATTCATAAGATCAGAATGTTTAACTACCCAACCAATAGTATCTAAAGAACAAATATCTTTATCTAAATCAGAAGTAGTTAAAATTGTAAAATCTGAAGTTACGCTGTCTAAAATTGAAAGAGAATCAAATTTATAAAGATAAGATTTTAATTTAGTCCAAAGATTAAATTTTGAAAGTATCTTTCTTGTTGAATGAGTAATGGCGTATGTTTTGTCTTTATTTATTAGTTTCTCTCTTGTTAGTAAATCTGTTATGTAAATATTGAAATTTAATTTCGCTAAAGATATAGCCAGAAGTAATCCAGAGGGACCAGAACCAACAATTTTAAAATTTAAATTATTATTCATTAATTAATATATAACTACAATTTACTTCAGATAAATATAGCAAATTTCTTCAAATGCTGGACGAAGCAAATAAGGGTACTCTCCTATCCAAATATTTTCGTCAGGTAACCATGCATCAGTCAAGGAAATCTCTCTTTCAAAGTTTCTATAATTAGATGAAATAATGCATCTAATATTGGAACCAACTCTAATTCGACTATGTTTGTTTTCCATGGGAAAACTAATTTTATCTAAATAACCATCCTCATCCTCCAATTCAATAACTAACCAAGTTCTTTTTTTTTCAATCAACTCTAAACGACCTTGCCTATTTGATTGCTCACGTGAACTTTCAATTCTTTCTGTTTTATAGATATCAGATACATAACCATCAAATAGAGAAAAGAACTTAGATTTTTTATATTTAATATTTTTTCTGCTTGATTCAAGAATTGGTCCCCATATTATGTAAAGAAAAAAAATCACACATAATAATAACCAAATATTTTCAGTCTGAGTTGATGATTGACTAATAAAAAGCAAGAGATTTAAAACTCCTCCAATAGAGGAAATAATAAGTTTCTGCAAAATTTTTCTGGGATCTCCAAGTGTATATTTAAACTGACCACCTGTCCCCACAGAAGGGATAAGTTTAGATATTTGATTTTGTTTTATTGGTATAAGCATTTAGAATATTAATTTTTCGAGTCCATAAATTAACGAATCAAATTTACCTATTTTTCTTATTGCCTGCAAAACGCCAGGCATATAAGCTTTTCTATCAATTGTGTCATGTTTAATTGTGTAAGTTTCTCCAGGAGAACCCATAATAACTACCTGATGAGCCAAAAGCCCAGGCAATCTTATTGAATGAATATTTAGGCCTGAATCTCTAACACCTCCTCTTACACCTTTTAATGATTCAGATTCCTTAACTAAGCTTTGATTATATTTTTTTGGATATTCTTCAATCATTTCAGCAGTTTTAATACAAGTTCCACTAGGAGAATCTGCTTTTTGATTGTGATGCATTTCTATTAATTCAATATTATCGTAAAACTTTGCTGCTACAGAAGCAGCTTGTTGAAGAAGAACCATTCCTACAGAAAAATTTGGAATTATTGCACAACCGATGTTTGCTTTTTGAGCAAAAATAGCTAAATCATTTATTTGGGAGGGAGTAAGACCTGTAGTCCCTACAACTGGCGATATCCCATAAGCAATTGCAGATCTAGTATTTTCATAAACAGAATCAGGATGAGTAAAGTCAACTAATACTGGCTTAATTTTCTCATTTCGATAATTTTGACTTACTGAACATAAAGATCCCTCAAGATCATTTGAGACAAGAACATCACTTTTTTTAAGATTTAACAATTGTGAAATGTTTTCACCATTATTTTTTTTATTTGTATCAACTGCTGCAACTAGTTCACAATCAGAAGAATTTAGGACGGAATTAACAACCTCACTTCCCATTCTGCCTAATGCACCAGAAACAAGTACAGGTGTAGTTTTTTTAGAATTTTTGATCATTTTTAATTAAAAAATTTTTTTAAAGGTTGTTACACGCTATTTATATTGCACACAATAACGGCAATTCACCCGTAGGCTGGTAAAAATACTTAAAGAGAATCAATGTTTACGCAGGTCCGCTCAGCAAACCGCAGAGTTTCCCCTGTTGAGGATAACAAACATAAAATTGTAATAAAAGCAGTTTATGTTGTCCTTGAGCCACAATATCAAAACTCCTTAACAGAAGCTGCAAAATCAATAAATCAAACCAATGGCCCTATAGGCATAGATCTTAGCGGATATCTTATAGAAGAACTTAGAAACGATAAAAATTTCGAAGATTTTAAAGTTGATATAGCTAATGCCGATATTTTTGTTGCCTCCCTAATATTTATAGAAGATTTAGCACAAAAAGTTGTAGATGCAGTTACACCATATAAAGAGAATCTTAAAGCCTCTATAATTTTTCCCTCAATGCCTGAGGTGATGAGATTAAACAAATTGGGTTCATTTAGCATGGCTCAACTTGGACAATCTAAAAGTATTATTGGAGATCTTATTAAAAAGAAAAAAGAATCTGATGGTGCTAGTTTCCAAGATTCAATGTTGAAGCTACTAAATACCTTACCTTCAATTCTTAAATATTTACCTGTAGAAAAAGCACAAGATGCAAGAACATTTATATTAAGTTTTCAATATTGGCTTGGCGGAACTACAGAAAATCTGAAGAACTTCTTATTAATGATCTCAGAAAAATATGTTGTGTCAGAAAATATCAAAGATCAGTTAGAAGAAATTAAAATACAAGATCCTGAAACTTTTCCAGATTTAGGTATATGGCATCCATTAGCGCCAAATATGTTTGAAAGTTTAAATGAATATCAAAATTGGGAAAAAAATAGAAAAGATATAAAACCAAAAGATGATAAAACTCCAACAATTGGATTAGTTCTACAAAGAAGTCACATAGTTACAGGTGATGATGCTCATTATGTAGCCGTAATACAAGAATTAGAATATCGAGGAGCTCGTGTTTTACCTATTTTCTGTGGTGGATTAGATTTTTCTAAACCAGTAGATGAATTTTATTATGATTCAAATGATAATGAAAGAGCAATAGTTGATGGGGTTGTATCTTTAACAGGATTTGCATTGGTAGGTGGTCCTGCAAGACAAGATCATCCAAAAGCTATTGATGCACTTAAAAAGCTAAATAGACCATATATGGTTGCATTACCATTAGTATTTCAAACAACTCAAGAATGGGAGGAAAGTGATTTAGGATTACACCCTGTTCAAGTTGCACTCCAAATTGCGATACCAGAATTAGACGGAGCTATTGAACCAATTATTCTTTCAGGTCGTGATGATGCTACTGGTAAAGCTCATACTCTCCAAGACAGAGTAGATGTTATTGCTGAAAGAGCAATAAAGTGGTCCACTCTTAGGGTAAAAAAAAGGGAAGAGAAGAAGTTAGCGATAACTGTATTTAGTTTTCCACCTGACAAAGGAAATGTTGGAACAGCAGCTTATTTGAATGTATTTGGTTCTATTTATAGAGTTCTTTTAGAAATGAAAGCTAAAGGGTATCAAATTGATGATCTCCCTAAAAACTCCAAAGAATTAATGGAGAAAGTCATTAATAATCCAGAGGCTATGGATGGTTCTCCTGAATTAAATATTGCTCATAAGATGACTGTAAAAGAATATGAGGAATTTACACCTTATTCAAAGAGATTAGAAGAAAACTGGGGTAAACCTCCTGGAAACTTGAACAGCGATGGACAAAATTTACTTGTTTACGGAAAACATTTTGGAAATGTATTTATAGGAGTACAACCAACATTTGGATATGAAGGAGATCCAATGAGATTACTTTACTCAAGAAGTGCGAGTCCTCACCATGGATTTGCCGCTTATTACACATATGTAGAAAAAATATGGGGAGCTGATGCCGTTCTACATTTCGGAACACACGGTTCACTTGAATTTATGCCTGGAAAACAAATGGGTATGAGTGAAACTTGCTACCCAGATTCTTTAATAGGATCTCTGCCAAATTTATATTATTACGCGGCGAATAATCCATCAGAAGCAACAATTGCAAAAAGAAGAGGTTACGCATCAACAATAAGTTACCTAACTCCTCCAGCCGAAAATGCCGGTCTTTATAAGGGACTAAAAGAATTGAGCGAGCTTGTAGGTTCTTATCAACAACTCAGAGAAAGTAGTAGAGGTATTCAAATTGTTAATGCAATAGTAGAGACTTCAAAGCAATGTAATCTCGATAAAGATGTAGAACTCCCTATTGGTGAGGTTGAGGAACTAACTATTGAAGATAGAGATCAGTTCGTAGGGAATATATATAAGCAATTAATGGAGATAGAAAGTAGATTATTACCATGTGGACTCCATACAATTGGAGAGGCTCCTACTGCTGAGGAAGCCGTTGCCACCTTAGTAAATATAGCTTCATTAGAAAGAGAACAAGAAGGTCTTAGATCCTTACCAGGTTTATTAGCAGAATCAATAAATTTAAAAATTGATGAAGTTTACGACGGTAATAATAAGGGAGAACTTAAGTTTGTTGAACTAAATGAAAAAATTATAAAAACTGCCAGAGAATGCATATTTGCAATGGTTAATAGTCTAAAAATTGTTAACGGAAGGGTCTATTTGGAGAAATCACTATTTTCAAAACTATTAGATTTCTTGAAAATAGTTGGTTTAAATTTACCTACCCCTTGGCTGAGAGTCTGTAGATTAAATGGATTTAATGAAGTAAATCAAAAAGAATTAAATAAATTATTCGACTATTTATTATTCTGTCTTGAACAGGTTTGTGCAGATAAAGAAATGGATAGCCTCATAAAAGCCTTAGATGGAAATTATGTATTACCAGGACCTGGAGGTGATCCTATTAGAAACCCAAGTGTATTACCAAGTGGTAAAAATATACATGCACTTGATCCACAATCAATACCAACTACAGCTGCTGTAGCAGCAGCCAAATCTGTTGTAGATAAACTAATTGAGAGACAAAAAGAAGAACAAGGAACTTGGCCAGAAACAATAGCATGTGTTTTGTGGGGTACTGACAATATCAAAACTTATGGTGAATCTCTTGCTCAAATTTTATGGTTTGTAGGAGTCAAACCAAAACCTGATTCTGTTGGCCGAATTAATAAATTAGAACTTATTCCGTTAGATGAACTTGGCAGACCAAGAATTGATGTAGTTGTAAATTGTTCTGGAGTTTTTAGGGATTTATTTATAAACCAAATGGCTCTAATTGATCAAGCAGTAAAATTAGCTGCAGAAGCAGAAGAACCCCTAGAATCCAATTTTGTAAGAAAACATTCCTTAGAACAAGCTGAGAAAGAAGGTACCTCAATAAGAGAGGCTTCAGCAAGAGTATTTTCTAATGCTAGTGGAAGCTACAGTTCAAATGTCAATTTAGCTGTTGAAAATTCAACATGGGAAGAAGAAAATGAATTGCAAGAAATGTACTTATCAAGAAAAACATATGCTTTTAATGCTGATAATCCAGGAGAAATGAATCAAAAAAGAGATGTCTTCGAGTCTGTCATGAAAACCGCTGATGTAACATTTCAAAACCTTGACTCTTCTGAAATCTCTCTAACTGATGTAAGCCATTATTTTGATTCTGATCCTACTAAATTAATAAAAACACTGAGGGATGACGGGAAAGAACCAAGTAGTTACATTGCTGATACAACCACCTCTAATGCTCAAGTTAGAACACTTGGCGAGACAATAAGACTCGATTCTAGAACGAAGCTTTTGAATCCAAAATGGTATGAAGGGATGCTTAAGTCAGGATATGAAGGAGTTAGAGAACTCTCTAATAGACTTAACTACACACTTGGATGGAGTGCAACAAGTGGTCAAGTAGATAACTTTGTTTATGAAGAAACCAATGAAACATTCATTAATGATGAAGAAATGAGAAAAAGACTTATGGATTTAAATCCTAATAGTTTCAGAAGAATAGTAGGAACATTGCTAGAAGTTAATGGGAGAGGTTATTGGGAAACATCGGATGAAAATATAGAGCAACTAAAAGAACTTTATCAAGAAGTAGAAGATAAAATTGAAGGAGTTAAAGAGTAAATATCAATTTTTTTATCTAAATATTTGATCTGCAACTTTTAAAACTTGATAATTTGTTCTGACATTATGAACTCTTACTAAGTGAATATTTTGTTGTGAACAAAGACAACTAATAGCCAGAGTTCCTATATCTCTTTCTTTGGGATTAGATTCATTTAAAATTTCTCCGATAAATCTTTTTCTTGAAGCACCGATTAAGATAGGAAATTCAAATTTTTTAAAAAGATCAATGTTTTTTAAGATTTTTAAATTCTGATTAGTATCTTTTGAAAATCCAATACCTGGATCCCAAATGATATTATCCTTACTAACATTTTTATCGATAGCTTTTGTTGTCAAGTTTTCAAGAGAATGAATAATATCAATTAATAAATCATCATAATTTGTAAAATTATTCATATTTTGGCTATTTCCTCTACTATGAGTTATTACTAATGGACAATTAAATTCAGAAACAACATCTAATATTTCTTCGTCTCTTCTACCTCCAGTTACATCATTAATCCAATCAGCTCCATTTGATAGCGCCTCGTAAGCTACATGAGAATTAAAGGTATCAACAGAAATAATAATATTGGGATGTTGGTTCCTAATTTTTTTTAAGTAAGGTAATAAAATTTTTGATTCGTTTTCTGCTCCAATTTCTATTGCACCAGGTCTAGTACTTTGAGCTCCAAGATCAATAACGTCAACACCATTAGAGATAAAATTATTTACTTGATATAAAACTTTTTCAATTGAACAAAAATCACCTCCATCACTAAACGAATCTGGAGTTAAATTTATAATCCCCATTATTGAAGTTTTTTGTCCCCAATTATCAGGCCAAGGATAATTATTATTTGTAATTCGCAATTCTTGAAAAGCTTTTGGGATCAAGAGAAGAGCCCCCTACCAATACTCCATTAATATCGCTCATTGACATAATCTCGTCAATATTATTTGGCTTCACAGATCCACCATACTGAATAATTACATCATTAAAACCAATTAAACTCCTTATCAAAGCACATATCTTATTGGCATCACTTGCTTCACAAGTTTTACCAGTACCAATAGCCCATATAGGTTCATAAGCAACTATAAGATTAGATGGATCAGTATTTTCCAATCCCTGCTCTACTTGTCTTGTGATGACTCTATCAGCCTCTCCCCTTTCTCTTTGGTCCAAAGTTTCACCAACACAAACTATTGGAGTTAGACCACTTGATTGCGCAAACATAGCTCTTTTATTAATTTGTTGATCACTTTCACTGAAATACTTCCTTGGTTCACTGTGTCCAACGATTGCATATCTTACCTTATGTTCTATAAGCATTTTTGGAGAAATTTCTGCTGTAAAAGCACCTTGTTTTTCCCAGTGAATATTTTGACTTGCAATATCTAAATAATCAAAATTAGAATGACTTGAGAATGTTGAAATAGCAGTGAAAGGGGGAGCAATAACTATTTTTCTGTCATTAGGAATATCTTTAATAAGAGGAAGAAAATCCTCTAAATAACTTTTGGTTTCCGCACAAGTCATGTGCATCTTCCAATTACCAGCGATTACAGATTTTCTCAAAATATAATGTCCAAGAAAAATATACTAATATAGCTTGAGGTTAATAGGCTAATTATTCAAAAATTAATTCATTGTTTAGAAACATAACTTTATCTCCTTTGACTAATTTCCTTCCTCTTTTTATTTCAATTTCTCCATTAACCTTAACTCGACCAGATTTTATAACGATTTTCGCTTCGCCTCCAGAAGATACAAAGTTATGCCATTTTAAAAATTGATCTAATTTCATTGTTTTATAAAACCGCAGCTGTTGATAAAGTAAAAGAAATACATTAACAAAATATCTTGCGATTAATTCCATCAATCACTCCTTATATTAATAGATTTATAAAAGGTTTTATATGCATGATTATTTATGTTGCATGTTTACCAATATTAGCGTTTTTAGCTGGGAAATTAATACCTGCAATAGGATCAGGTGATATATCAAGCGTTTCTAATATAATAATTAGTACTCTTTTTATATTTTTAATTCAAAAAACAGCCCAATTTGGTCAAGATGTTTATATTGCAGAGCCTTCATTAGAAATTAGTGAGGTAATGAGACAAAAATTATTTAGTAAAATTCACAAAATAAAAATAAATTCTATTAATAACATATCTGCTGGTGACATTACTTATAGGCTCACGGAAGATGCGGACAGAGTTAGTGAAGTAATTTATAAATCATTTCAAGATACATTACCAAGTGTTTTGCAATTATTAGCAGTAATTATTTATATGTGTTATTTGGATTGGTCATTATCATTATCTACGATTATTTTAGCTCCAATAATTGTTATTTCAGTAAATACCTTTGGAAAAAGAGTTTTAATGGCCTCTGAAAAAAGTCAAGAATCAACAAGCGATTTAGCCGGTTTAATAGGAGAATCAATTAATGGGATCTCAACGATAAGAGCATTTGCAGCAGAAAATTGGATTAAGGGTAGATTTAATAAAAAATTAAGAAATAATAAAAAAGCTAAATATAAAACTCTTAAATTACTTGCTTTCCAACATCCAGTTGTAGGTTTTATTGAAGCTTTTGGATTATTAGCAATTCTTGGTATAGGAGCCTTAAGAATAAACCAAGGTCTATTAAGTAGCCAAGAATTCAGTAGTTTTTTTGCGGCCATACTTATGCTTATTGACCCAATAAGCCACATCAGTACGAACTTTAATGACTACAAGCAAGCAGAAGCTTCATTAAAGAGATTAAAAATGATAAATTTAGAACCCATAGAACAAGATGATAATTATTTAAAAAACATATCAAAAATTGATGGAAAAATTGAATTCAAAAAAGTTAGTTTCGAGTATAAAAAAGATAATCGAGTTTTAAAAGATATAACTTTAGAAATTTCAAAAGGACAGGTAATCGCTTTCGTTGGATCTTCAGGAGCTGGTAAAAGTACAATGATGTCATTAATCCTAAAATTCATAAACCCTAGTTCAGGCAATATTTATATAGATGATAAAGAAATAAAAACTATAAGTTCCATAGATTTAAGAACAAATATAGCTCTAGTTCAACAACAACCTTTTTTGTTTTCTGGACGGATTAATGAAGCGATAAATATGGGGAGAAATTTTAGTGAAGAAGAAGTGATCAACTCAGCTAAGATTGCAAACGCACATAAATTCATTCAAAAACTTCCAAGTAAATACGAAACGAAAATAAGTGAAAGAGGTACAAACTTATCAGGAGGGCAGATTCAGAGAATTGCAATTGCTAGAGCAATATTAGGAAATCCATCTATACTTTTATTGGATGAAGCTACTAGTGCATTAGACGCAGAATCTGAAGCAGAAGTTCAAAAAGGATTAAATCAAGCAATGAAAAATAGAACCGTTATTGTTATTGCTCATAGATTATCTACAACTCAGGGTGCTGATAAAATAGTTGTATTTGATAAAGGTAAAATAATTGATAGCGGCAAACATATCGATCTGATAAATAAAGATGGTATTTATAAAGAATTATGTGAAAAACAGTTGATTAAAAAAATTTGACTATATTTGATTTATAAAAAAGGAAAATTATGACTGAAAAAAACATTGAGAATAATAGTCCAGTTTTAACCTTTGAGGGTAAGAAATATAAAGTAAATGATTTATCTAATGATACAAAAGAAATAATTAAAGGATTAAAAATAGCTGAAACTCAATTAAAAATGTATGAAGATACTCTTAAATTGTTATCAATTGGTAGAAACTCGCTAGCTAAACAATTAAGGGAAAAACTCAAAAATTATGAGTAGTTTTAGTAGTTATGAATTTCCTGCAGTGATAAGGTATCAATTTTATTTATCCGTAAGGACTTAATTGCCTGCAAAGCAGCTTTTGCTCCTGGAATAGTAGTGAAAGTAGGTATATTGTATTCTAGTGCTGCTCGTCTTAGATAAGTATCATCATGAAAAGCTTGTGAACCAACAGGAGTATTGATAACTAATTGGATAAGACCAGAACGAATTAAATCTTCAATATTAGGCCTTCCTTCATGTACTTTCAAAATCTCATCGACTTCAATCCCTAAATTTAATAAATAACTTGCAGTACCTTTAGTAGCAATTAATTTAAAACCTAAAACTATTAATTCTCTAGCAATCTCCTCTAATTTATCTTTATCTAAATCATTTGTAGATAAAAAAGCTACTCCCTCGGAGGGCACACCGTTACCTGCCGCTAATTCAGACTTTGCATAGGCTATTCCGAAATCCTCTGCTAAGCCCATAACTTCTCCAGTAGAGCGCATTTCAGGACCAAGTAAGGTGTCAGAGCCGGGAAATCTTTTAAAAGGCAAAACAGCTTCTTTAACCGCCTGATATTTTGGAATTATTTCCTTAGTAAAATTTACATCTTCTAAAGAATTACCTTGCATTAATTGAGTCGCCAATTTTGCAACAGGTTTGCCAATAGCTTTAGAAACGAACGGGATTGTTCTGGATGCTCGTGGATTAGCTTCAAGAATAAACAGTTCATTTACTTGATTATTTATGTTTCTAACTGCAAATTGTAAATTAATTAACCCAACAACATTTAATCTATTTGCAATTAATTTAGTCCATTCTTTTACAGTCTTTAATGTTGATGGGGATAAAGAAAGGGATGGTAGACAACAGGCTGAATCACCAGAATGGATCCCAGCAGGTTCTACATGTTCCATAAGTCCTGCTATAACAACCTCACCTCTATCATCACACAATGCATCAACATCAATTTCAATAGCATTACTTAAATATTGATCCAAAAGGATAGGATGATCAGGAGAAACCTTAACTGCCTCAGATATATATCGAGAAAGTTCAAACTTATCTTTAACTATTTCCATAGCTCTTCCACCCAATACATAAGAAGGTCTAACAACTAATGGAAAGCCTATATTTTTTGAGACTGATAATGCCTCTTCTTGATTACGAGCTATTCCATTGAGTGGTTGTCTAATATTTAATTCTTCTAGAATCTTTGTGAACTCCTCTCTATCTTCGGCAATATCAATTGATAAGGGACAAGTTCCAAGAATTTTTGAATTACATTTAACATTTTCTTTAGATTTTAACCAACGAGAAAGAGGTAGTGATAATTTCAGAGGGGTTTGTCCTCCAAATTGTACTATCAATCCATACGGATTTTCAGCCTCTATAATGTTGAGAACATCTTCAAAAGTAACAGGCTCAAAATATAAAATATCACTAGTATCGTAATCCGTTGAGACAGTTTCAGGATTACTATTAACCATTATGGTTTGATATCCATTACTTGAAGATTGATATGAGGCATGGCAACAACAGTAATCAAATTCAATACCTTGACCAATTCTGTTAGGCCCACCGCCAAGAATCATAATTTTTTTTAAGGAATTTTTATTATTAGAAGAAATTTCATTATCAGATAATTCTGAACTACTCTCAAAAAACGATTCTTCATAGGTTGAGTAATGGTATGGGGTTTGAGAAGAAAACTCAGCAGCACAAGTATCAACTGTTTTATAAATTGGTAAAACGTTCAAATCTTTTCGATAGTTTCTAACTTTAATAAACTCAGAGCCAGTTAATTTTGCGATCTGTTGATCTGAAAAACCAATTTGCTTAGCACTTAACATTAAATCTCTATCAATTTCAGTGAGTTCTTTACCTTTCAAAAATTGATTCTGAAAATTAAAAATATTTCGTAACTTCTCAATAAACCATAAGTCTATGTTAGTCACTTCATTGATATAAGAATTAGTCTTACCGGCCTCCATAGCTTTTTTAACTATTAAGATTCTATCTGATGTGGGATTTCGTAAATTATTTTTTAAATCATTTTCGTTATGGAAATCTTCAATAGAATCGCATTCCCAACCAAAAATACCAATTTCTAAGGATCTCAAAGCTTTTTGAAAGGATTCTTCAAACGAACGACCAATTGCCATTGATTCTCCAACAGATTTCATTGATGTACTTAAAATATTTGAAGAACCTTTAAATTTTTCAAAAGCAAATCTTGGTACTTTTGTTACGACATAATCAATCGAAGGTTCAAAGCATGCCGGAGTTTTTTTAGTAATATCATTAACGATTTCATCAAGTGTGTATCCAACAGATAACAAAGCTGCAATTTTTGCTATTGGAAACCCTGTTGCTTTGCTAGCTAATGCAGAAGATCTACTTACCCTTGGATTCATTTCAATAACTATAACTTCTCCATTTTTTGGATTTACAGCAAATTGGATATTACTTCCTCCTGTTTCCACTCCTACTTCTCTTATGATTTGTAATGATAAATCTCTGAGTCTCTGATATTCTTTATCAGTTAATGTTTGAGCAGGAGCAACAGTAATTGAGTCGCCAGTATGGACACCCATAGGGTCCAAATTTTCAATACTACAAATTATCACAACGTTGTCAGCTGTATCTCTCATAACTTCTAATTCAAATTCCTTCCAACCAATTAAAGATTTTTCAATCAATATTTGATTACTAGGACTTTCATCTAAACCAGATTTACAAAGATCATTAAATTCTTCAAGATTATATGCTATGCCCCCCCCAACTCCGCCTAAAGTAAAAGCAGGTCTAATGATTAATGGATAAGAATTTATTTGCTTAGAGACCTTCATGGCTTCATTCAAATCAGAAGCAATGCCAGAAGGACAAACATTCACATTTATTCTTTCCATAGATTCTTTAAATAATTTTCTATCTTCAGCTTTATTAATAGCTTTTAAATCGGCTCCAATTAACTCAACATTATGATTTTTCAAGAAATCAGATTCAGATAGTTTAACAGCTAAATTAAGCGCTGTCTGACCTCCCATTGTCGGAAGTATCGCATCAGGTTTTTCCTTTAAAATAATTTGAGAAACTATTTCAGAAGTTAAAGGCTCAATATATGTTTTATTCGCAATATCAGGATCAGTCATTATTGATGCTGGATTGGAATTAATTAAAATAATTTCATAGCCAGCTTTTCTTAAAGCTTTACATGCCTGAGTACCTGAATAATCAAATTCACATGCTTGTCCTATCACAATTGGACCTGAACCGAGAATAAGGATTCTTTTAAGATCACCTCTTTGAGGCATAATTTGAAAACTTCATTTATTTAATGCTACTTATAAATCATCAGATGTTAATCAAGTTACTTGAAAAGCAACATTTGTTTCTATAGTATTGGTAATAAAATATAATTTATGAGCGAACTTCAGAGACTTAAGAGTTTGTTGCCTCGAGAGAATGAAAGTTGGGTTTTTATTGAAGCTGCCGCCGCTATTGATCCACCATTAATTACATTGGAGGAAATTGGTCGAGATGAAGTTGAAATTCAAATAGATTTAGATGAATGGGATAATTATGCAATAGACCATAGAAATTTATTGTTTTGGCATGAAGTAGGGAAAATTCAAAATGATGCAATTCCAAGAGATGGGTGGGAAATGGCAGCTTTAGCAATAGGACTAGGAGGAGCGATAGGTGAATTATGGGTACAAGATGGATTACTATTACTGTTGGCTCTTGGTTTATCAGGTTTTGCAGGATATAGACTTTACATAAAAAACAATTCTGAAAAAAAACTACAAGATGCTATTTTTGCAGATGAAAGAGCCATAGACCTTGCTTGTAGATTTGGATATAGTATTCCTAATGCCTATAAAAGTCTTGGTGGAGCTTTAAAAGAATTAATAGATAAAACCAGAAAGAAGAAAAAAAGAAGTATTTTTGAAGATAGATTAGAAGCATTAAGAAAAAGTGCGGAAAAAGCTAGATCAGAAATGTCACAACAAGAAGGTTCGGATAAATCTGTTTCAAGTGAAAATGTTTATGGACAGTAAATTGTTAATTTTAATGGCAGCAAAAGCTTGTGATCATAAAAAGGCCAGAGAGATTAAATTGATAAATATAAATAAAGTCTCCTTCTTAAGTGAATGGATACTTATTGCTGAAGGCCTTTCAGATATTCAAGTTAGATCAATCACAAGCTCTGTTGAGGCGGAATTAAGAGAGTATGCAAATATCGAACCGCTTAGAAAAGAAGGAATTAATGAAGCCAAATGGGCTCTGCTTGATTATGGTGATTTAATAATAAATATTTTTCAACCAGAAATAAGAAAATTTTATGATCTTGAATCATTTTGGAGCAATGGAGATAGCTTAGAATTCCCATAATCAATATTGATGAACGAATTTAATTGCCCTGTCCCGAAAAACCAACAGCCCACTAATGAATTTATTGAATTATCAAAATCAAAAATATTTTCATATCCAAAATCGAAGAAATCATTTATTTTTTTATTACTTAAGTTTTGGTTAGGGACTTTTCTTTTATTTACTGTTATTTCTTCGGGTAGTGTATATTTTGAAACTGCAACAATAAAGTACATTTTATTAAGCTTATTATCTAGTTTATCTATACCATTTCTTTTTTCTATCAGATTATACCTTGGCTGGAATCATATATTCAAAAGATTAACTTCCGAAAAAGTTGAATATGAAGAATCAGGTTGGTATGACGGGCAAACATGGATTAAACCAGTCAATTTAAAGGAGAAAGAATCATTAATAGCACTATTAGAAGTAAAGCCAATTTTAAAAAATTTAATTCAAACTTTATCTCTTATTGTAATATTTGCTTTATTCGGAATTTTGTTCTTCCAATACAACAATATCTAAAATGAGTTCTAATTTTAAAAATTTATATACATCAAACAATCCTCCATTAGAAGTGATCTTAATGAGAGGATCGAAACTTGAATCTATTCATAAGGTACATGCCTTAATAAGTGACAAAAAAGGTAGAGTTTTAATGTGTGCTGGTAATCCGGAATATAAAAGCTTTATAAGATCAGCATTAAAACCTTTTCAAGCGATTCCATTTGTGAGTAGTGGAGCCTCATCTAAAATTAAAAATTCATCAAAATCAATAGCTTTATCATGTGGATCACATAGTGGATCTATATTTCATACAAGAGAAGCTTTCAAAATCTTATGGGAATACGATATAGATATCCATAATCTTAAATGCCCATTAAAAATAACAAGCCCTTTGGAACATAACTGTTCAGGAAAACATGCAGCATTCCTTGCAACATGTAAAAAATTGAATTGGCCTTTAGAAAGTTATTTAAAGGGAGATCATCCTCTTCAGGTAGAAATATTTAGAATAATAGCGGAATTTCTTGATATTCCATTAGAACATGTTTATGCAGAAAGAGATGATTGCGGAGCTCCAACACTATATTTGAAGTTGCTCGAAATGGCAAAATTATATGCACTTCTAAGTAGTTCGGATAATGCTGAGTTAGAGCAAATAAGTAGAGCAATGACGATAAATCCAATAATGATAAGTGACCACAACAGATTTGATACTGAAGTAATACGTGCCTCACATGGGCAAGTAATAAGTAAAGGTGGAGCAGAAGGAATACAATGTTTATGTAAAGTTAATGAAGGCATGGGTTTAGCCTTAAAAGTAGAAGATGGATCAAAAAGAGCGAAACAAGCTGTTGGTTTACATTTATTAAAACAACTAGAATGGATCTCTGAATTAAGAATAAATGACATAGAAGATAAGATTTTTAAACTACCTGAAGGTGTCCAATTAAAAGTAAAAGGACAACTAAAATTCCAAGAATCCTAAAAAAAGAAAAAAAAGAACACTTTCAGATGTATGCTATGTATGTAACGCGGGGTAGAGCAGTCTGGTAGCTCGTCGGGCTCATAACCCGAAGGTCGGAAGTTCAAATCTTCTCCCCGCCACCATAGATATAGCCCCAATATGGGGCTTTTTTATTGTCTATAACTTACTTTATTAATGATTTTAAAACTTATAAACTTACGTCAAATTACTTCAAATAATATCATTTAAAGTCAATCTCAGGGGGAGTTTGAAGGGGAGTAAAGTCTTCGGACTGACAAACCGAAGGATAGGTTTTATAAAAGAATATTTAAAATAAAATTTTTTAATTATTGAAATTAGAATGATGTAATCTAATACTGATTAACAGTCAATTGTTAATTGAGCCTAAGATGATGGATGTGCTATTGCTATTAAATACAAAGACGGCATATTTGATTGAGCGATAAGTAGGAAAGGAATAGATGTTTCATAAAAAATCGAACAGGTCAAAGACTTACCAAAATAAATCAACATTAGATCAAGTTTTGTGGGTCGTAGAGAATTATTTACCGAACAAGAAGCACCGAGGGACTCGCAAAGAATTACGTCTGGATACATTAGAAGCGGAGACTATCAACCTAATCCAAAAATTGGCTTCTGCTCGTTCCAAATCATCAACACCAGAACCAACGAATACCAAAGTCTCATTTACTGTCGGTAATTGGACTTTACCATACCTGAATTTTTTGAAGCGAACAGGACTTCTCAAGTAGAGCTTTATAGACAGGCTTGTTTAAATGGGAAATTATTTAATGAATATCCAACTGAAGGAATAGTTGTGAAAATAAATTCGAGAAAATTACAATTATTGCGAGAAAAATTCCATGGAGTATATCCTTATTGGCAAATGGCTATTAATTATAATGGAATTACTCCATCAAATCTTTCCTCCGTGGCATATTGCATTAGATATGTTTGTACTCTGTCTAGGAACATAAGCATACTTAAGAATCAAACAAACCAAAGATGATAAATGAGTACTAAATGGGATGACAATTCTTGGCAGAAAGAGTTTTTGGAAATGAAGTTCCATTCTCCTGCTGATGTAAAACTTCTAACTGAAGGTGTAAAAGGATTGATAGGTGCTTGGCGTTTAGGTGTTTTAAAACAGGAATACAATAGACTTAAGAAGATACAAGAGCAACAGCAGTAACTTACAAAGTGTCTCGATCTACTTCCATATTCAAATAATTTAAGAGATAACATTAATAATTAGTCTTCCTACTGTGATTCCATTCTCGATATTTCTAATAATCCTAGGTATCTATGGAGCGATAGGTAAAAAGATTTATTCATTATTTCTGAGGAAACGTTGGATAAATAACGCAACTTATAAAGACCACTAATATTTATGGGCTTCATAAAAGGATTATAAAAATAAAATTTATGCTTAAATTTATAAGCTCTTCTAAATATTAAATGACTTATTCAGAAACAAGAATAATAATGGGTGGTTTAGCCCATGTTCCAGTTCTTATTTTCATAGCGAATTTTATTAAAGGTAAGTTTGAAGTTAAATCTGAAGAAGTAAAAAAAAACTTTAGTTAAAGAAGCACCAGATAAAGTTATTGAGGTAAAAGAAACTGTAGTTAAAGAAAAAAAAAGCAATATCGATAAAAGAACTCTCAAATAAGCTGGATAATATTGAAGAAAAAGCAGATGAAGTTTATGAAAAAGTGAAGAAAAAAAAGAAGGATAAAAAAAGAAGAAAATGAAAGAAATGAAAAGGGATTAACCTATACTTGTCATAAATTAAGCAGCATCACAAATCTTGTTCTTCATATCTTCAATCTTATTAATCATTTCATCTAGCCATAAAGTATTGTCTTCTGATCTTTTTTTAAAATAAGAAATCTTAGGTTGATTGATTTCTAATGTCTCATGATCTCCACTCATAAATTTCCCCAAATTTATAGTTTTCAAAAGTCTAGTAAGAGTATTTATTAGTTTCAATAAGTAGAAAATACTAAATAAAGAAAGGGATCACTTATGTAGGCGGATAATAAGCTGAGCTTATAAGGGGTATGATAGTAAGTAATTATACTCACGTTCTTTCATCTTTAGTATTAGATTGATTTCAAGATTGCATTAGGAAGCGTCTTAGCTAAACAAACCAACGGCGAAACAAATAGATTTTATTTCAAAGAAACAAAGATATGTACCACTAAAAGCAGTGCCTTACATCTTCTTTGTTGCGGTTGTTTTAAGTATCACTACAACAACAAACACATTTGTTTAGGTATCTTACCTAACATCGTCATGGGAGTCAGCTAGTAGGGATACAGGCTGGCTCTTTTTTTTTATGTTTGATAAGACTTAACTGATCGAGAATGAGCTAATCGTCGTATTCCAAGCAATGCGGGTTTGATGGATTCAATTCACATTCTTTATCCCAGTAATCAGCTAAGTTTGTTGAAACTCCCTGCTCTTTCATTAAATCCCTAAGAGTTGGATATTCTTTTGCAAGATCAAGATCCCTTAATTTCTTATCTTGAATTGCGAATGGTGATGTTTTTAAATTCATAATATTCTCAAAATTTTTGTTGAATTCTGATCACAGAACGTGGATGATCATGGACGTAAGAATTAAACTCTCTTGCAAGCATCAAGCAATCGTATGCATCGCGAGCATAGAATCCTAATTGATGTGTACTATTTGATGAATCTTTGTAACTTAGTACATATTTTTTACAAGATTTGATTGATGTTGAAGACATTTGAACTCATGACTGCTACCACTAAGTTCTAACTAGGCAGACTAATAAAACGGCAACTATAAATGTACGGTTTGAGGTACTCCCATATACGGATAGAGGATCAACGACTGAATCTTTAAATGAATAAAATGCTTAAGCTGATCGAGATAGAACGAGATAAAAATATTTTCTAGAGTCTCTTGGCTGTCTCAAACTTGACCTAAGTTGCCACTCTAGATTTCTGTGGCTATAAATATAAAGCGAGCTAAAGTCTGTAAACTCCACGATGATTTAGTTCAATCCGACAGGGATTTTATTAGTACTTCTGCACTATTTACAGTACTACATAGTATTTTCAATCAAGCTATAACAAAGTTTCTTGGAATATATAAATAAAACACTTATTTTTCTCTACTAGAGTTCATGGTAGTAAGAATCTCCAGAAAGTCTTCAAGGGGAATATCAAGGGGAGTGAAATATATTATTCAATGTTAGCAAACTATCTTAGATAGAAACCTTACTACTCATAACCAGAAGGTCGGAAGTTCGAATCTTCTCCCCGCCAACAATTAGATGCAGTTTTAAGGCTATATTTTAATTTATTAAATAGTTTAATAATTTACTAATAATTTTAATACGGCAATTATTGATAGAAAGTTCTTCAAAAAGGTGTAATTAGTACTAAAACAGAGAAAGATTAAACTTTTTATGACCCTGGTACTGATAATACTATTCGTATATGAAGTATTTCAAGCATATAAAAATTATTATGGAATTCTATATTTAAAATTATTCAATCGAATAATTATAAAACGGATAACTAATGTAACCTCCTTAAGAATTAAATATATAGCCACTTTTTATTATGAAAGAAAATCTTTTAATA
>QCSX01000019.1 GCA_003209065.1 Prochlorococcus sp. AG-670-N10 | reverse complement strand
AAAAGAATTCAAATAGCTACAAAGCTTGCTCCTTATCCATGGAGAGTTGGTAATAAAGGCTTTACAAAACCCTTTCTCAAAAGTTTAGAAAGATTAAATAATAAATTAGATATAGTTCAAATACATTGGTCAACTGCAAAATATAATCCCTGGCAAGAATTGCAATTATTAAATAATCTTTGCGATTTAATTGATCAAGGTTTTAATTTTCAAATTGGATTATCAAATATTGGACCCCAAAGATTAAGGAAAATATTAGTAAAAAATTGTTTATTACTGTTTGCGGGCAAAAAGGAGGTGTTGCTAAAACTTGTACAAGTATTCATCTTGCAAGTGTATGGCATTCTGAAGGCAAAAAGGTATGTATAGTTGATGCTGACAAAAACAGATCAGCATTAGCTTACTCATCCAGAGGAAACCTTCCATTTCCCGTTTTTCCAGTTAGTTCTGCCGCAAAAGCCTCTAGATCTTCTGACATTGTTATTACTGATGGGCAAGCAAGCAGTGATACAGAGGAACTTAAACATCTTGCATACGGATCAGATTTAGTAATTCTACCTACGACCGCAAAAGCAAGGTCTGTTGAATTAACTGTAGAATTAGCTAGCTTATTAAATACTTTAAAAGTTAACCATGCAGTCGTAATTGTAAAAGTAGATTTTAGACAACAAAAAGCAGCTCAACAAGCTAAGACTGCTCTAAAAAATTTTGGTTTACACGTTTTTGATACATTTATTCCTTTACTTTCAGCCTTTGATAAAGCAGAAGCGTCTGGAAATGCAGTATATGAAGCTGTAGACGATTTAGGAAGATCAGATCCTCGTCGAATGACGGGCTGGTCTGCCTACTGTTCCATTGCATCTCAAATTCCATGCCTGATTTCGAAGCACTTATCCGACACCAACAACTTAAACAACCAACAAGTAATCAGCGCCTAAAAGTAGTTGATACTCCTGATTTCAAACAAGTAAAAATCAAAAATCCAGAAATCGGGGGGTCTGGAATATTGAAAAATTTTATTGGAGGTTTTATGGGTTCTTTAATTGGAACTTTGACAATACTTTTCCTATATGTAAACGATTATTTACCAATGGATTTGCTGAAAATCAAATAAATTAGTCGCCAATTTTAAAAAAAGAGTCTTTAAAGTAAAAATAATAAATCACTCAAGTAATTTATTTTTGATATTTTCTTCTAAAGTTGAATCCTTTAGAATTTCTTGAATATTTTGATTTAATGGTTTCAAAGGAACCTTAGAAATCTCTAGAATTCTATTTTTATTTAACTTAACTACAATATTAAACTCACATAATGCCTGTATTTTTGGGAAGTCATTTCTCTGATGCGCTCCTCTACTTTCCTTTCTCTCAAGCGCTGAAATGATTGTTGCTTCAGCACTCATCAAGGATGATTGTAAATCAAAGGCAAGAACTAAATCTTCACAATTATATTCATCTATTCTTACATCAAGATCTTTTGATCTTATTTTAATTTCTTTAATTTTTTTAAGTCCCTCTGAAAGTAGTTCTTCGTTTTTAATCACTCCACAATATTTCCACATTATTAGGCGCAACTCATGTTGAAGCGGCCTAACTAACTCATTACCATTTTTAATAAACTTATTAATATTGTCATGTGCTAGATATATTATTTCATTTGATCTAACTTGTTGCTTTAAATTTCTTGAATAATTTACGGATGCAACTCCAGCACGTTTACCAAAAATTATTATTTCAGCCAAAGAATTTCCACCTAAACGATTAGCACCATGCAAACCTCCAGAAACTTCTCCTGCTGCAAATAGTCCCTTTACAGAAGTTGATAAATCTTCAGGTTTCACTAAAAGGCCTCCCATTGAATAATGAGCGGTTGGAGCCACCTCCATTGGTGACTTCGAAATATCAAGCATTTGTAGCTCAAGAAATTGTCTGTATATATTAGGTATTTTTTCAACAATAAATTCTTTACTCTTATGACTAATATCTAGAAAAACGCCTCCATTTTTTGTACCTCGTCCCTCAATAATTTCTGTATAGTTTGCAATGGCAATCCTGTCTCTAGTTGATAATTCCATTCTCTCAGAGTCATATCTTCTCATAAATCTCTCTCCTTGATTATTTATTAATTTACCTCCCTCTCCTCTAACAGCTTCAGTTACTAAAGTTCCTTCGATTTCTTCTGGGAATAGCATTCCAGATGGATGAAACTGTACCATTTCCATATCTATTAATTCACACCCTGCTTTAAGCCCTAAAAAGTAGCCATCTCCTGTATTTTCATTTTTTCTAGATGAACTTTTTTTCCATATTCTTGTGTGACCACCTGTACATAAAATAACTGCATCAGCAAGGTGAACTGTTCTCTCACATGAAGATAAATTAAACGACATTGCTCCAAAACATATTTTATCTTTTATTAAAAGTTCAGTTACATATTGTGAATCAAAAATAGGAATCTTTAGCTCATCTGCTTTTTTTAAAAGAGTTCTTAGTATAGAAAGGCCAGTAAAGTCTCCTGAATAACATGTACGACGAAATTTATGGGCACCAAAAAATCTTTGATCAAGATCCCCATTTTGTAATTTTGCAAAGTTAGCTCCCCATACATCTAATTCTTTAACCAATAATGGAGATTCTTTTGACATAATTTCAATTTTTGATGGATTTCCGATGCAATAACCTTCTTGATAAGTGTCTATAAAATGTTGTTTCCATGAATCTTTTTTATCTAAATTACCAAAAGCAGCATTAATTCCACCTGCAGCCAAAACTGTATGAGCATCTGTTCTTGGCCTCTTGCCAAGAATACGAACATCAAGACCAGCTTGCTTAATCTCAATAGATGCCCTTAAACCAGCACCTCCGCAACCAATAACCAAAACATTGGAAATTTGAGTGGAGTGTTGTTTAAAATCCAATTTAATTATTTTTTTGTATTATTTTTTATATTAGCTTTTTTAATTAATTTAAAGTTTTTTGCACAAAATAATTACTTTTCATAGTACTAAAAACATTTCGAATAAAAACAAAATAGTGATTTATTTTCAAGTTACATCTAAATTATCTAATTATTGCTTAATAGATGATCAAAAATAAATGATTAATATATTTTTTGATTCAATTATAAAAAGAGACCTTTACCTACTTCAACCTGCCAAAAAAAAGCACTTTCTTCAAAGAAATTTTGATTATTTTAAACAAAGATTAGTATATTTGAACAGCCTCACAAGATATCACAAATACTATATTCCATCAAAAGTGTCATCTCAAATAATCAATGGGATAAAGAACTCAAAAAATTGTTTAAAGTCAAATTTGAGTATTTCAGATGAAAAATGTTTATTAACAAAAGAATTAAAAAAATCTTTAATTAAAGCTGATCTAAGGTATAAGGCTTCTCAATTTACCCTTTTAACAAAATTTATCAATGAATTAACTGAAGATAATTCTACTCCTTGGAATCTTTCAAAATTTAAATGGGTTAATCCCTTTTATCCTTTAATTCATTTACCCTTTGATGAATTAGAAGCAGGTTCTTTGCATGTAGATCATATGTTTGCAGGAAAAGCAGGAACTAGAACAGTTTGGATACCTTACACAAATTATGATTACCCAGGATTAGTAACAAAAAATCATTTTGCTCGTTTCTTAGGACAATACTTAGGAGAAAAATTGGGAAAATCATTTTTAGATAAATTCCCCGATATCAATCTTAAAAATAAGCATGAATCGGGTCATTGGTTGACATGGAATGATACTTTTAGGCATAGAGGATTACTAAATACTTCAAAAAAAACTTCCATTGCCTTCATGCTTAGGTTTTCCAATAAGTTTGATTCGCAAACTTGGTTACCAATAGAACAATTGAGAAATCTTAAGCAGATAGTTTCGAATAATGAAGAAAGTTTGAAACTTGAATCATTATTGAAAAAAGCTAAGTTTATTGCTGAAGAACTAATATCACTAGTGAAATCTAATTATTCTCATAACTTGAAAGATTTCAAAAAGAATTTGCAAAATTCAAATAAAATTTGGGAAAATTTAAATTCTCTAGATTCGTACAAAGAATCCTTAATTGTGCTTCACATGGTTGATTTTATGATTGCAGAGATATCTGTAAAATTAAGGAAAAAACCAACTTATATCTGGATTGAGCACGAAAAACAATATAATTATGAAAAATTATATGAATTTATCGTGGAAATTCATTACTTTATTCACAAATTACAAAGTCAGGAGAAATTCTGAAGAGACAAACAATATTTCCTAATTATTTTAGCAATAATATGGAAATATTTACTAAAAACCTCTAGAGGAGATGTTCATTACATCGATTTCGATAACTCAAAAGAGAGGGAGATTATGATTACTTTTGGAATTTAAGAGATTATGCAAATATGAATCAATGAGAAGAAAAATAATCTTTGATATTTAATGCTGCGACTTCTTCCTTTACCGATTTTTATTGGCATTTATCTATTCTCTTACTGGAGATGTAGAAAAAATATTGCTGCTAGTGATAAGCAACTAAAACCATGTATTGATTGGGCATATTTAAAAAATTTACCTCTCCCACCCAAACCTTCCTTTATCGAGTTTTATATTGTTTATGTTTCTTCTTTCTTTAAATTCCCTTTTGGGATAATTATTCAACAACTACCTTTTTCAAAGAAAGTAAGATACTACGAAAGAGAAATGAAATTAATATTTGATAAATGGAATTTAGAAAAAATTAACTTGCGATTTCATTAAACTTTTTTTTCTGCCTCTATCTCATCAAATTGCCAATCTACTTTTATTAAACTAACGCTTATTTTTTTATACACTTTTTTCTTAAAGTACCCTATTCTCTGATCTATTGAAAAACGACCAGTTGGAATATCTCCAATCCAATTTAGATAATTAATTACCTCAGAATCGATTGGGATATATGAGTACTCTTTGTTGATATAACTCATCCAATCAAAATGATCTATATCAGCAATAATATCAAAAACATATCCGTTGTAATCCCCTTGACACCATCCCGCTGATATCGAACATCCAACTGGAGGGATTCTTGGAATATAAATATCGATTGGACTATTTACTACCCAGTTATAAAATTTTTTTCTTTCAGTATCACTAATTGAAGCATTAGATATCCAATCATCAAATTCTTTTTTCTGCGATTTAATAACCAACATTTAAAGTTTTAATAAATTAGAGATATGCCTCATAGCATTATTTTGCATGTGGTTTAAGTTAAATACACAAGAACTTTATATTTTTTGAAGTATGAAAATTCACCCTTTATTAGTTGCATGCTCTTTAGGATTAGCAACTTATACATTTACTCCAAAAGTAGAAGCACATAAACACTTTAATAAATTCGAAGATATATCTAAATCTGAAAAAATCACAGAAGAAGGATATGAAATTTTAAAAAACGATAATTATATTGTCGCTTCTGAAAAATTTACAGAAGCATTAAATATTAATGCAAAAAATAAGTTTGCTTTACTTTTAAGAGCATTTTCAAAAAAGGAAATTAAAGACTATGAAAGTGCGTTAAAAGATGTGAATAATATATTAAAAATTGATTCAGAATATAATTATGCAGCACTAGTACTTCGCGCTTGGGTACATATTAATTTGGGCAATTATCCAGAAGCGATAGATGACTATTCACAGTTAATTGCATATGACACCTATCTAAAAGACTCATATGGAAATAGAGGGTTCCTGAAAGACATTATGAAAGATATGGAGGGAGCATGTTCAGACTGGCAAAAAGGGGGTGAGTTAGGAAATGAAAAAGCATTTTCTGCCTTTGAAAATCACTGCAAATCTGTTTAATTCTTAAATAAATCTTGTATTACATAGATATCTTCAGTAGTTGGATATTTCTGCTTGAAGACGCTTATTGCACTATTTGGTGAAATAGCAAATAAATTTATTTTGATTTTATATGTATCAACTAAACCAGATATCAAATATTTTTTCATGTTTAGATAATTTAGCGATAAGCCACATAGCATTATTTTGCATATGGATTAAGTTAAATAAACAAGAACTTTATATTTTTTGAAGTATGAAAATTTACCCTTTACTAGTTTCTATTTTTATAGCAGCAACTCCAACAATATTCAGTGATAAATCGAAAGCAAAAAATATCATTTTTGATAAAAGTAAATCAATCGAACTTAGCGTAGAGGGTGATAAGAAAATATATTTTTATAATGATCATAAGGGCGCAATAAAAGACTATACAGAGTCAATAAAATTTGATCCTAAGAATACCTATTCATTATTTAATAGAGCATATTACAAAAGTGAGTTAAAGGACTATAAGGGTGCTTTAAGAGACCTAAATCAACTTCTAGCAATTGATCCTAGTAATGGAACTGCTATATATAATCGCGCAAGAGCGAATGCAAATTTAAAAAGAAATATAAGTGCTATTAAAGATTATTCAAGGGCGATTTCAAAAGAGATAGAACTTCAATATTCGTACTTCAATAGAGGTATTCTTAAAGAACTTATTGGGGATGCTAAAGGAGCATGTAGTGACTGGGGAAAAGGTATTGAGAAGGGTAATAAAAGAGCAAAGAATGTTTTCACTGAGAATTGCCTGCCCAGCAATTTTGCAAGATTTGAACTAAAGACTAAAAATAATCTAATTATGAAAAGAGCAAGAGAGAGAAATCTTGCAGGTGATAGGCGAGGCGCTTGTGAAGATTATCAAATAGCAAAAAATAATGGATATGTACCACCAAAAGAATATAAACTTTTTTATAAGGTCATTACAGATCCATATTGTTTTTTAAGAACTATTTAGAAGTACTTTCTTATTTATTTTCTTTATTAAATTTTTTTACTTGATTCAAATCTTCATCTGAACCTTTCTTATCTCCCAATTTTTCACGAATTGAACTCCTAATCTTATAAAGTTCCGGGTCATTCGAATTTAATTCAATTGCAAGATTTAAATTATCTAATGCTTTTTGATAATCTCTTAAAACATCAATTAAAAATAAAACACCTCTTAATGCATATACTTTTGAAAACTTAGGATTAATTTTTAATGACTTATTGTAATCAATCAATGCTCCTTCATAATCCTCAAGTTCAAATTTCAAGAATCCTCTATTGGCATAAATGACAGAATTATAAGGATTGTATCCCAATCCAAGATTATAATTACTCAATGCGGCTTTGTTATCTCCTTGAATTCTGTTTATCAAACCAATATTGTTATATGAGTTTGAAAAAGTAGGATTCAAATTAATAACAATTTCATAATCACTTATCGCTCCTGAATAATCATTTAATCTTTCTTTTGTATATGCTCTATAAAAATAAGCAGTATACTCTTTTGAATTTTGATCTACTGCAAAATCCAAGTAAGTAAGTGCCTCGTTAAAATTTCCTTCTTTAATTTTTTGTAATCCAATATTAAGTGATTTTTCTAAATGATTTATTTCATAATCTTGACTTAAATCTTTACCAACAGCGTATTCAATTGGTACTCCAATATTAATACCAACAGAGATTTTAGATTCTTTAGAATAAATATAAGCGCCATGATTAATACCTATTAATTCTCCTCTATTATTTAATACTGGTCCACCACTTGATCCAGGGGTTGTTGGATTACTATACAGAAGTTCATATCCAACTTTATCTCTCTGATAACCAAGTAATTTACCTGGATACAAGATATGAGTTCTTGAGTAATTAGGAGCATAACCTGAAACCCACAAATCATCTCCTAGTTTTACCAAAGAAGAATTGCCAACCAAAGCAACTGAATAAGAAGATTCTGAATTAAATTCAATAGTTGCTAAATCATATTTAGCATAAAGAAAAACTCTAAATTTATCTGCAATATGAATTGACTGATCAACCTCAGTTTTAATAAAGATACTATCATTTGGATCAATAGTCTCCAATACATGTTTTGCAGTTAAAATTTTATATATTTTTTTATTTTTACTAATAACTACGCCCGACCCAAATACACTTCCTGATTTATCCCATATTGAAACAGTTATTTCAGAAGAAATAGTACTTATATCAGATGCTGACTTTAGTTCTTTCTCATCTTTAGAATTTTCAATACTTGATGAAGATAGATCAGGTTGATTTAATTTTTTCGTTTGATTTGTATTTTTGACGTAATAATTTACTAAATCTAATGCATTTTTAAAGGTCGGTTTATTCTCTAATTTTGCACATGGGTATGGACCCCTCTCTCCAAAAAATTCTGATACATAATCTGCTAAAACATTTGGATCTGTCAAAATTTTTTCATATTGCTTGTGTTCTGCAGACATTTCTTTCAGTAAACTAACTGCTTGATTAAGATCCTCTTGAGTTCTTTGATAAGTCTCTTTTAATTTTTGGTCTTCAATTCTTTGTTGCAAATCAATTTCTTCCTCTCCAAAGACTTGAAAATAATAAGGATCAGATAGAACTTGAGCGATAGCATCTTCAATTTCTTGATCCCCCTCAGCAATTTTATCGTTTAACTTTTTCTTCAAATCTTTAATTTGATTTAGTTTATCGTTTAACTCCTGTTTATTTTCATCAGATGTAGTTATCACTTTTTTTTGATCTAAGAAATTTAAATGGTTAGTATATTGATTGGAATAAGCGCAATTATTACATGCAAAATTGGAAGAAGGTATCCTTTCTTGATTAATTAAATCAATCATTTTATCAACCTTATTTTCAATCCAATCTATATTCCAATCATAAGGAATGAGATATTCATCAAATTTCATTTGACCAAAAAATCCCTCTTTGTTATCAACAGCATTACACACTAAAAAATATGATTTTTTGCTTACCTTGTAACCCATTTTAATTAATAAATAAGCATAAAAATCCATTTGAATTTTATATCCATCATGATAAGGATCATTTAAATACTCCTCTTTAGTCACTTCATGTTGTTTGGATTGAGATTTATAATCAACAACAATTAATTCTTGAGTACTAAGATCAATCCAGATATCATCGATTCCACCCGTCAAAATTATATTTTTATTTTTATATCTTATTTGCAATCCTCCATTTAAAGATCTTCTCCAGAGATCTATATCTTTATGTTTAAACGGGACAACATTATCTAAACCATATTTTAAAAATAACCTATGAGGTATTTGTCGCTCTCTACAGTCATCAAACTCTTTTTTTAGAAGAGTATCTGTCATTATATTCAGAGAAAAGTTTGGAATACCTGGTTGCTTCAAACCCTTTACTCTATCGAGATAAAAACATCGTGGACAAGTAAGAAAATCAGAAAATTTGCCTCTACTAATCTTAAAATCTTCACTTTGATTAGGTTTATAAATTGATGAATCTTTAGTTCTTTTACCTTTTGCCTCAACTGGACTTCTTGTCTTTTTATTCCTCTCTAAATCGATCATCAAATCGAATAATTGATTAAGGTGAATTATATCATTGCATTATTTTGAGAATTCCAAAGAGTATTTAAATACAATTCAGATAAAAGTATGTTGAAATCTAGTGGTATATTAGCGGTATATGAGTCTTCTAATCCTTGTAATCAACTACTATGACTGAAGTTTGGGGTTAAGTCGTATACTCGCTATTTATTTGCACCTTTAGCATTTGTTATAAACACCTTTTTATCGTATTCATAGGCGTCTTAATATTTCACCTTAATAATCTCAAATATGCTAATTCGACACCATATATGGTGTAAATACGGTGAAAAATGGCATTTTCAGGCATTTATTCAAACTTTCTCTCCAGAAACTTAAACCTATGATTCTACTAATATAAATCACACTTAAATCACACCCAATAACAAACAAATCACACACCATTTAGTTCTATATGGACTTCTTGTGTTGGTAAGGCTTTATGACGTGCAAATACTTCCACAAATCACAAACAAATCGCATTTTCTACCAAGAGGCATATTCTAAAAATTGTTTAAATAATTGTAGAAAGAGTTTTATTTCAAAGTAATCTTTTACTTTATTTTTAAAATCTTTTTGTAAAAATGGGTTTATGAAATACTCCTTATTTTTTATTTTATTTGCCTCATTCGTTGGAATTAGTTTTCCCTCTTATGCTGAATGGAAATATTTACTAAAGACCTCTATTGGGGATGTTCACTACATCGATTTCGATAATTTAAAAAGAGAGGGGGATTATGTTTACTTTTGGAGTTTAAGAGATTATGCAAATATGAATAAATGGGGAGACTTATCTTCAAAAAAATACCTGAAAATTGATTGTAAAAACTTTAAATTTAAGTTTTTGAGTGACTCATATCACAACAGACAGATGGGAGAAGGTATACCTGTTGAGGTATCTAACAAACCAGATAAAGATTGGACTAACGTTAATTCTAATAGTGTTATGGCATTTGTTTTGCAAAATGTCTGTATTTAATTAGAGAAAGAAGGAATTTAAATAACATAACTAAAAACAAACTCAATAATGTTAGTTGATATATGTAAGAGCATCCTATTGTCTATTTAATTTCTCATTAATCCTATCTTTAGTTCAAAATTAATAAAAAAATAATTGTTACCCGAAGAAGCACAAAAAAGCTTTTCAAGCTATTTTGAACCAAAGAATGCTTCTTATGAAAACCTCTGCAAAACTTGAAGAAGCAATATCAAGCAAAGTAAAAGTTTGTTTAAACTTAGAAAAAAGAATCAAAGAAAAAAAATTAGATATTGAAAAAGGTGATAAACATCCATTCCTTTTAAGTCTTTTTGGCTATGAGTTCCTATTGAAAACAAAAATTGGTCAATCATTGCAAACGACCTTTGGCACTTTATATGAAAATATTTGCTACGAGGTTGCACTATATTTTGGTAATAAATGTGAAAAACAAAAAAAAATTTATGGTTATATTGATGACGAAATTATTTTGTATCTAGATAGACTAGAAAATATTAATTACATACCTAATAGAAAAAAAGAAATTTCGGATATAAGAAGTATCTGTAAAAAACAATTTCACATCAACAAAGACAAAAAGAAAGAATATGCAGACAGCACTGTTGATGTTTTTGTTGAGACTAATGATGGCAAGAAAATTTTAATAGACATCACAACAGTTAAAAATAATAAGAAGTCATTTATGATTCTTAAGAAAAAAACTTTAAGATGGGCAGCTTTGATGCTAAGTAATAATCCAGAACTTGATATCGAAACTTATTTTGCTATTCCATATAACCCCGAAGGCAAAAATATTGAAGATATTGAATATAATTCTTTTAATAAATATTATGATAGAAAAGACTTGTTAGTTGGAAATGAACTCTGGAAAAAAGTGTCAAATAACAATTTTTCAATAGTAGATTTAATCAAAATTTTTGATAATTTGGGAGATACTATAAAAAAAGAAATTACTTCCTCTTTGAAAGGCATATAAATTTTTAATATGAATGAGAATCAAAAGATACCCCTAGCAATAGTCGCAGACATTCTTGGAACTAGTAAAAAAGTTGTAAATAGCTGGTCAGACACGAAACTGAAAGCGATTATTGATAAAAAGACGGGCAAAAAGTTCTGCCACATAGATGAATTAAGGTCTTTCCCCAGTGCAAGTTTTCTTTTTGAAACAAATTGGGAAGAAGAGGAAAGAATTAAACCTAAAAGAAGCTTCAAAATCATTGAGTTATTTGCAGGAGCGGGAGGTCTAGCTCTTGGTCTTGAAAAAGCAGGTTTTCAATCTTTATTGTTAAACGAAATCGATCGTGATGCCTGCAAAACACTCAAAAAGAATAGAATTGATTGGAATATAGAAAATTGTGATGTTAAAGAATATGATTTCACAAAATTTAAAAACAAAGTTGATTTATTGACTGGTGGTTTTCCTTGTCAAGCATTTTCTTACGCAGGAAAAAAGTTAGGTTTTAATGATACTAGAGGCACACTTTTCTATGAATTTGCAAGAGCTGTGAAAGAAACCAATCCCAAAGTAATACTCGCAGAAAATGTAAAAGGATTAGTTTCACACAATTCAGGTAAAACTCTAGAAACTATAAAAGATATAATCGACGAGATTGGTTATGAATTAGTTGAACCAGAAACTTTGAAAGCTATATTTTATAAAGTGCCGCAAAAAAGAGAAAGAATTTTTCTTGTCGCTATTCGCAAGGATTTAAGTAAATTTGTAAATTTTAAATACCCAGCAAAATTTCCCAAAATATTTACATTAAGAGATGCTCTCAAAAAAGGAGCTTTATTCAACAACGATGTTCCAAGAACTGAAGGTCAATTATACCCACAACGAAAAAAAGAAATCCTAAGTCAAGTTCCTCAAGGAGGATATTGGAGAGACTTACCAGATAATTTACAGAGGGAGTATATGAGAGGTAGTTATTTTCTTGGTGGCGGTAAGACTGGTCTCGCTCGAAGATTATCTTGGGATGAGCCATCCTTAACTCTTACGTGCGCCCCAGCTCAAAAGCAAACTGAAAGATGTCACCCTGATGAAACAAGACCATTAACTTTTAGGGAATATGCAAGGATACAAACCTTTCCTGATGAATGGAAATTTTGTGGTTCTCTTTCAAGTATTTATAAACAGATAGGAAACGCAGTTCCAGTTAATCTGGCTTATGCTGTTGGTCGTTCATTAGTTAATCTGCTTAATGAAATTGAGAATTATGAAATGCAAAACTCAAATTTAAAAGAGTTTAACTTTAATGAATTAAAGGCATCTTGAATAAAAGACCTGACAAATCACACATAAATCACATTGCAACTATGTTTAAATAACAAATATTTTATTAGAGCTATAAACTGCCTGTTATTGAGAAAATATTGCTTAAATTAATGTTTTTTCATTCTTATTGAGAATATATCTGCACCTCTTACAAATCACATTTTCTATGTAATATATTCGCTATTGATTTCCACAGACCTTGAAAACCATTGGTATAAAAAGGTTTTAATACTCAAAACTAGTGGGATATTAGTGGTATAAAAGATTTTTTATCCTTGAGAACTTAGTTATAGTCTAATTGGCGGTATATTTGTGGTATTACAAATTTTTTCTAATTAATAATTAAGAGGTGAAATTACCTTTTAAAATTTATATCTTATTCCTAATCTTGTTGAATATATATCTATCGGTTGAGAAACATAACTACTAACTTTAAATGATTTTGTTGATTGATAAATACTCTCTGCAAAAAGATCTGTAGACTTTTTTAACTCATAAGATATTCCAAGTTTGCCTTGATAACCAAAGGTAAGATCATTATGTTTTCTACTCTGGTAATTACCATCAGTATCTATAAATGTGGTTCCTATACCTCCCCCAAAATAAGGTGTAAATTTACTTGAATTAGGAAAATCATAATAAACACTTGCAAACAGAGAATGAGTATCAATTTGATCCAACCCTAAATATCCAGTTCCTCCATTTGAGTCTGTTGGTGCTGAATTATCATCTAATAAATTAAAAACATAAGAGAGTTCTCCCCTAATATTTTTATTAAATTGATATCCCACAGCAACATCAGCAGACCACAATCCATCTAGTTTAGATTTATTAAAATGACCTGTTACCCCTTTATTATCATCATTAGGCCTATCTGCATCAAGCATATATGGATCATTCATTAAACCTAAACCACTGCTGATATAAAAATTATTTTTTTGATTAACTTCTTTTTCACTTTCAACAATTTCGGTTTTTTCCTTTAAAAGTTTTTTGAGAGAGTTAACTTCATTTTCTAATTCATTAATTCTTTTTAAAATAATATTTAGATCTGCAGAAGCATCAGCAATTTTTTGATTAGAGATATTTATATCTGCTTTTAATGGTGAAACAGGTAAAACAAATATTGCGCTAGTTCCTAAAAAAAATAGTTTTAATAAATTATTCATAAAAATTTTTTAGTTGACTAAACTTACCATATAAAAAAAAAGATATCTATAAATCTAGTGGTATATTAGTGGTATATGACTTCTTTAATGCCTGAGATCCTTTGCCTTGCAACAGGTTTGAGGTTATGTGGTGTATTCGCTATTTATTTCAACACAATCTCAAAACGATTGCTATAACTGAGTTCTTGCAAAAAGAACTAGTGTCATATTGGTGTCATAAATCTTTTTCAGATACCGAAAAGTACTGCTATCACTATATTAGTGTCATAAAAGTGTCATAAAAATATCCAAATGATGAATTAAAAATTTAAAATAATGACTTTTGTAGTACATTACTAAAAATATATTTTTAGAAAAATGCCTCTTAAACATGGCAACAAAATTTATAAACAAATACTCATAGATCCAGGCAAATATATTCTTTTAGAAAAACTTGCAGGAAATGAAAAAAAAGTTTCTGCCCTAATAAGAAAAATATTATATGAGTGGATAGAATCTCAAGTTGACAAGTCTGAGTTTCAAGCGGCAGAAGCATTAGATAATGCACTATGGCAACAAACTATCTTAAACAGAATTGACGGAAGAAAGAAAAATAAAAAAATTGCTCTTAAGTCAAAAAATCTTGAAGATGAGAGTGAAAATAATACTATAGAATCTCTTATTAATCCTGAAATAATGCTTGAAAATTTTAAAAATCTGATTGATAAGAATAGATGAAAAATGTTCAAAATTTCTATCGGAATTAATGACTTAGTAACTACTCATCCTGAAATTGCAAAACAAGCGATTGGTTGGGATCCTTTAACAGTTTCAGCAGGTTCTGATAAGAAAAAAAAATGGATTTGTAAAAATGGACATGAATGGGATGCACAGATAAAAAATAGAACTAGAGGAAAAGGATGTCCTTATTGTGCAAATAAAAAATTATTGGTTGGTTTTAATGATTTTGAGACAACATACCCAGACATTGCATCAGAAGCAAATGGTTGGGATCCTTCCATTGTAATCACAGGAAGTAATAAAAAATTCTCTTGGCGTTGCTCTAAAGGCCACGAATGGGAAGCAACTATAAATAGCAGAATTCTTCAAAAAACTAAATGTCCTTATTGTGCGAATAAAAAAGTATTAAAAGGATTTAATGACTTGGCGACCACTCATCCTGAAATTGCAAAACAAGCAGATGGATGGGATCCTTCAACAGTTACAGCAGGATCAGGGAAAAAACAAGAATGGAAATGTGAAAAAAATCATATATGGATTACAAACTCATGGCACAGAACAGGATGTAATAGCGGGTGCCCTTTTTGCAAAAATCAAAAAGTATTAAAAGGTTTTAACGACTTAGCGACTACTCATCCTGAAGTTGCAAAACAAGCAGATGGATGGGATCCTTCTGAAGTAGTTTCAGGATCTGAAAAGCAGAAATCCTGGAGATGCAAAGAAAATCATCAATGGGTTGCCAGAATAAACTCTCGAACAAAACTAAATACCGATTGTCCTATATGCGTAGGAACAAGAGTGAATCCTGGTTTTAACGACCTAGCGACTACTCATCCTGAAATTGCTAAACAGGCAGACGGGTGGGACCCTAAAGAATACAGTTCTTATAGTAATAAAAAATTAAATTGGATTTGTAACCTAGGACATAAATGGCAAGTCAGCATAAATGGAAGAGCAGCAAATAATAATGGATGTCCTTTCTGCGGAAATAAAAAAGTATTAAAAGGATTTAATGACTTGGCGACCACTCATCCTGAAATTGCAAAACAAGCAAATGGTTGGGATCCTTCAACAGTATTGAAAGGATCAAATAAATTTAAATCTTGGAAATGTAATCTAGGGCATACTTGGAACGCTGCAATCAATAGTAGAAATTCAAATACACTTGGATGTCCTTATTGCACTAATAACAAAGTATTAAAAGGTTTTAACGATCTAGCGACTACTCATCCTGAAATTGCAAAACAAGCAAATGGATGGGATCCTTCATTATTTGTGGGAGGATGTAATGAAAGAAAAGAATGGAAATGTGAAAAAAATCATAAATGGATAGTATCAATAGCAAACAGAACACAAGGTACTATTTGTCCGGTATGTGCAGAAAGTGGTTTTAATGTTGAAAAACCTGCATGGTTTTATCTTCTTGAAAGAGAAGGAGAACAACAATTTGGAATATCAAATCACATAGAAAAAAGAATAAGATTTCATAAAACATTTGGATGGAAACAAATTGATTTAGCAGGTCCATTTATAGGAAATAAAGTTTTAGAAACAGAAAGAAAATTAAAAAGATGGTTAAGAAAGAATATTGGCCTTATTCCCAACAAAACTGAAAATTGGGAAACAAAAAATTTGAAAGTCGAATCACTTAGAGATTTGAAATTAAAAAGCGGTATCGATACAAATATCTTTTAAATTTTCCAATAAATCTTTATGAGCAAATTTTTTAAATTTTGCTAATTTATCTACTGTCATATTAGTGTCATATGGTTTTTAGTATCCTTATAATCGATTGCCCTGCAATGGATTTGGGATTATGTAGTATATTCGCTATTTATTTCAACGTACTTTTTGGATAAATCGCATCCCCAAGCAGTCCCTTTCGCTTCGCCATAATTGAGTTTAAGGACTATCGAGACAATATCCTCTACTAAATATTCACCATTCATTCTTGTTCTCATATAATTAGTAACTTTTTCAGAATCGTATTGAGTTAAATTACCCTTTTTTAAAATCTGAAAGTCTCCAATATATAAATCAACTATGTTTAATTTAAAATCAATTCCAGAATTACCTGCAGCTGAAATAATTCTTCCCCAATTTGGATCACAACCATGTATTGCAGTTTTTACAAGTGAAGAATTACATATAGATTTAGCTATCTTAATTGCATCTGAATTACTCTTGGCTCCCTCAACCAAAACCTCTAACAAACAATTTGCACCTTCTCCATCTCTAGCGATATTTTTTGCCAAGCTTTGGCATACAATATCAATTCCTAATTGAATCTTTGATAAAAATTTCTTATCAATTTTTTTCCCTGAATTTATTCCTATAAAAGCATCATTAGTACTTGTCTCTCCATCAACCGAAATGGCATTAAAAGACTTTTTAACAGCAATAGAAATCATCTTATCCCATTCTTCTTTATCAACACCAACATCACATGTAAGAAAGGCTAGCATTGTAGCCATATTTGGATAAATCATTCCTGATCCTTTTGCAAAACCAGATATCTTTACTTTTCTACCTTCAATAAATGTTTGTATAGTTATTTTTTTTTCAACTAAATCAGTAGTTAAAATAGCTTCTGCAGCATTATGTAAACTATTTGTTTTTACCTCCTTGACCAAATTAGGTAAATTATCAATTAAATTTTTTATTTGAATGGGTATCCCAATTACACCAGTTGAGCACATTAAAACTTCTTCTTCATTTATTCCTAACAATTGTGAGACTTCCTTCGTAGCAATCAAAGTATGTTGTATACCAAAATCTCCTGTACATGCATTTGCTTGTCCAGAGTTTATTAATATTGCTCTTATAAGGCCTGAAGACTTTTTAATCCTTTGTTCACAAATTTCTACACAGGATGCTCGGACTATTGATTGTGTAAACAGACCACTGCAAATGCTATTTTCTGGGGCTAATATTAAGGCCAAGTCTTTCTTCTTAGAATCCTTTAATCCTGCAGCGATACCTGCAAAAGAAAAACCATCAGGCGTTTCTTCACCATCGCTCACAAATGACCAATTAGTCTCAAGTTGAATCAATCTTTTTTATAAATTAAATTAATAATAACTATTCTTTCTATTAAAACACTGCAATATAGATTCTTATTAAATTTATGAGCATCCAACCAAAATTAAACAATAAACAACGAAGAATAGGTCTTACTGGAGGTATTGCAAGTGGTAAATCTACAATATCTAACTACGTAAAAAAATATAGAGACATTCCAATATTGGATGCAGATCATTATTCTAAAGAACTAATCAAGCCGCAAAGTAATTGCTATAAGAAGATTTTAGCTCATTTTGGACCTCAAATAGTTGATAAGTATTCTTTAGGAAATGAAATAAACAGGGCATTATTAAAAAAAATTATTTTCGAAAACTCTATACATAGAACATGGATTCAAAATCTTCTTCATCCATTAATAAAAGAAAAAATGATAGAAAAGTGTAATCAATTTGAAAAAAATAAAATTTTACTTTTAGTTATCCCTTTGCTATTTGAAGCAAAATTTACGGATCTTTGTACTGAAATATGGTTAGTAAAATGTCCAAAAGAAATCCAAAAGAAAAGACTTATCGAGAGGAATAAAATAAGCGAGCAGGAGGCTGACAGAATTATAAGTACTCAATTAGATTTTGAAGATAAATCTAAATTTTCACAGGTAATTTTAGACAATTCAAATGATCAAAAGTTATGGATAAATACAATACAAAAACTTTTATAGAAATTAATCATTTAGTTTTTCTGAAATTAGTTTATTGGCAAGTTTAGGATCTGCTTTACCTTTAGTTTTTTTCATAAGCTGTCCCACAAAAAAACCAAGGAGTTTGGTTTTCCCCTCCTTAAAAGATTTAACTTCTTTAGGATATTCAACAATAAGCTCTTCAATAATTGGCAAAATACTTGCAGAATCAGATATCATCGCCAAGCCTTTTTCTTCAACTACTTTTTGTGGAGAAATATTATCCTGAATTAATTCTGGTAGGATTTCTTTTGCTATTTTTCCACTAATAACTTTTTTAGCAATCATATTAATCATCTCTGCAAGGTTAATAGGGCTAAGCCTTAAGTCAGCAAAACTTTGTTTATTTGATTTCAAATAACCAACGATATCACTGGTTATCCAATTTGATGCGAGTTTAGGATCCGCACCGTTTGCTACGGTCTCTTCAAAAAAGTTTGCCATAAAAACTTCATCAGAAATAACTCTTGAATCATATGGTGACAAGCCTAATTCTTTGACATATTTTTGTCTTTTTTTAGAAGGTAATTCAGGCAATTCATTTAGCCATTGATCTTTTTGTTCTTTTGATATTTCAATTGGCCCAAGATCAGGATCTGGGAAATATCTATAATCACTACTCCCCTCCTTTAATCTCATACTTTTTGTTAATTGCTTAGCTTCGTCCCATAGCCTAGTTTCTTGATAAATTTCCCCTCCATTCTCGTAGACATCAATTTGTCTTTCTATTTCATACTCACAAGCCTTTTGAATAGCAGAGAAAGAATTCATATTCTTTATTTCAACTTTGGTACCGAAAGGGGCTTCAGGGCCTCGCCTAACTGAAATATTAACATCACACCTTAGTGAACCCTCTTGCATATTTCCGTCTGAAACACCAAGATATCTAACAGTTCTTCTTATTTCTGAAGCATATTCTGATGCCTCTCTGCCTGTCCTAATGTCAGGTTTACTTACAATCTCGACGAGTGCTATACCTGCGCGGTTGTAATCAACCAATGAATATTTAGAGCCAGCCAATCGATCGCTTCCTACATGTACTAATTTACCAGCATCTTCTTCCATATGAAGTCTTTCTATACCAATTTTTTTTAAGTACGTTTCTTTATCTTTTTCTGCTATTTCTACTTCTAGCCAACCATTTTCTGCTAATGGTTCATCAAATTGAGAGATTTGATAATTTTTAGGCAAATCAGGATAAAAATATTGTTTCCTATCAAATTTACAATGTTCTGCGACATTTAAATTTAAAGCTAGAGAAGTTTTTACTGCGTACTCTAAAACAGTCTCATTTAAAACAGGGAGAGTTCCTGGTAACCCACAAACTACAGGATCTACATGAGTATTAGGTTCATCACCAAAAGATGTTGATGCAGATGTAAATATTTTACTTTTAGTATTAAGCTGGACATGGGTTTCTAAACCAATCACAGCTTCCCAGGGTTTTAAATTTTTCATTATTAAATGTTCCTCTCTTAATCTTATTGGATATAAGGTAAAAGAGGATCAAAACATATCTAAATTATAAAAATAATTAAATGGAATCAGAAAGCAAAAATTCAATTTTAATTATTGGTGGAGGATTAATAGGTTTATCTATTGCTTATGAATTTGCACGTAATAAATTTAAAGTTGAAGTTCTGAGCAAAAACAGAAGTGAATCTGCTGGATTCGTTGCGGCAGGAATGCTAGCCACCCATGCTGAGGGACTTGAAGATGAATTATTCATGTTTGGACAACAAAGTCAAAATTTAATTCCAGAATGGATTAAAAATATCGAACAAGATAGTGGCATTGATTGTGGTTTAAAAAAATGTGGAATAGTAGTACCGTTTGAAAATATTAAAAAATTGAAGAAATTCAAAACTTATAAATATGGAAAATATTTAAATCAGAAAAACCTAAGGAAAGAAATCAGTGGAATAAATACAAATTGGGAACATGGATTACTTTTTGAACAAGACGGTCAAATAGATAATAGAAGGAGGCTTATGCGTGCTCTTGAGCGTGCATGTTCTTTGCACGGAGTGAAGTTCCAGGAAGGATCAGATGTAAAAGAATTAATATTAGAAAAGAATAAAATTCTTGGTGCAAAAGTTTTAAACGCTACTGGAGAAATAAAAAATCTTTTTGGTGAAAAAGTAATTTTATGCTGCGGTGCTTGGAGCAAAAAAGTTTTAAATAATTTACCAATCTTTCCAGTAAAGGGACAAATGCTGTCAATACAAGGTCCAGAAAATTCTATTAAAAGAGTTCTTTTTGGTCCTAATACTTACTTAGTTCCAAGAGATGATGGGCTTATAGTTGTTGGAGCAACTGTTGAAGATAAGGCTGAATTTAATCAGGGCAATACTCCAAAGGGAATAAATCAACTTCAAGAGGGTATTAAATCCTTATTACCAGAAGCATTAAACTGGCCACAAATGGAACATTGGTGGGGATTTAGGCCTTGTACACCTGACTTTAAGCCGATAATTGGAAAAACTCAAATTGACAATCTTTATGTAGCTACTGGACATTACAGAAATGGAGTACTTTTTTCAGCAATTACAAGCGATATTATTTTCAAATTAATTCAAGAAAAAACTCTAAACAATATTGAAAATAATTTTCTTAAGAAATTTAGTTTAAATAGATTTTGACTATAAATTTCTTTAATTTTCTGCGCGCCATTCAGAATCAGAAGTCTCCCAATCACATATTTCATTTTGATCAAACCACAAATTTATCTCAAATTTGGCAGTTTCTTCTCCATCTGAACCATGAATTATATTTCTACCTATATCAATAGCTAAATCTCCTCTTATAGTGCCAGGCTCAGCCTCAAGGGGTTTTGTAGAGCCAATTAATTTTCTTGCGCTTAAGATTACCCCTTCTCCTTCCCAAATCATCGCAACAATAGGGCCACTTGATATAAAGTCGACTAAATCCTTAAAAAAAGGTCTCTCTCTATGTACCCCATAATGATCTTGAGCTAGTTGCTTTGATGGGATTAATTGTTTTAAACCTACCAATTTAAAGCCTTTTTTTTCAAACCTTCCAATAATTTCTGAAATATATCCTCTTTGAACACCATCTGGTTTAATAGCAATAAACGTTCTTTCTTTGATCATTTAATTAGTAATCTCTCTATGTATATTGTTCTTTTAGGTGGTAACTTGGCAAGTAATCATTAAAATAAGAGATATTGTTTTGAGTAATTTTCAAAAACTTATATAAATCACAAAACTAAAATTGACCAATTTTGAGCCAAAAAAATTAAATAAAAATTGGACTATAAAAGATAGTATTTCTACTTATGGTATTGATAAATGGGGAGAAAAATATTTTTCTATTAATTCTGATGGCAATATATCGATAACCCCAAATAGAAAATCCAAGAAAAAAGTTGATCTTTATAAACTTGTTAAGGAAATTAAAAGTAGAGAAATCAATACTCCATTAATAATAAGATTTAACGACATTTTAGAAGACAGAATTACAGAAATAAATAATGCCTTCTCACAAGCTATAGAAACTTATAACTATAAAAATATTTATCAAGGAGTTTTTCCTATTAAGTGTAATCAGCAAAAAAATGTATTAGAAAAAATTATTGAGTATGGGGATCGTTGGGATTTAGGTTTAGAGGTAGGAAGTAAGTCAGAATTATTAATTGGATTATCAATCTTAGAAAATCAAAAATCACTTTTAATTTGTAATGGATATAAAGATAAAAAGTATATCGAGACTGCAATATTAGCCAGAAAACTTGGTAAACAACCAATTTTAGTCATTGAGCAAAGAGATGAAGTCCAGAGAATTATTGAAGCGGTCAAAGATCTAAAAGCGACCCCCATACTTGGGATTAGATCAAAATTATCAAGTGAGAGTAGTGGAAGGTGGGGTAAATCAGTAGGAGATAATTCCAAATTTGGATTATCAATTCCCGAAATAATGCTAACAATAAAAGAGCTCAAAGAAGCAAATCTAATTAATGAAATGATGTTGCTACATTTCCATGTTGGAAGTCAAATTAGTGATATATCAGTTATAAAAGACGCATTACAAGAAGCTAGTCAAATATTTGTTGAATTATCTAAGTTAGGCGCACCAATGAAATATATAGATGTAGGGGGCGGATTGGGAATAGACTTCGATGGAACTAAAACGTCTTCCAACACTTCGACAAATTATTCTCTTCAAAACTACGCAAATGACGTTATTGCGACAGTAAAAGATATATGTGAAGTAAATAATATTCAACATCCAATCATAATCTCAGAGAGTGGTAGAGCGATAATTAGTCATTGTTCAGTTTTGATTTTTAATGTTTTAGGGACAAGTCATGTCAGCTCCAAAGTAAAAGTATCTGATCAAAAAAAGCAATCATTAATCATCACAAACCTAATAGAAACCCTTAATCAGCTCAAAATTAAAAGTCTTAGAGATAAAAAAGAAGATTTATCTGAAATAATAGAATTATGGAATGACGCTAAAAAATTTAAAGAGGATTGCTTAGTCGCTTTTAGATTGGGATTTATATGTTTGGAAGAACGTGCGTATGCTGAAGAACTTACTTGGGCTTGTGCAAAAGAGATCGCAAATAACTTGGATAATGATGAAATTACCCATCCAGATTTATCTGAAATAACAAACACGCTTGCATCGACATATTACGCCAATTTATCAGTTTTTAAATCTATTCCTGATACCTGGGCAATTAATCAAGTTTTTCCAATTGTTCCAATACATAGACATTTAGAAGAGCCATTTTGTAAAGGCAACTTTGCGGATTTAACTTGTGATTCTGATGGCAAGCTGAATAGTTTTATTGACAATGGAAAAATTAAATCACTTTTAAATTTACATCGCCCAGAAAAAAATAATGATTATCTAATAGGAATCTTTATGGCAGGAGCATATCAAGAGGCATTAGGGAATTTCCATAATTTATTTGGAAATACCAATATTATTCATATTGATATAAATGAAGACAATTCATATAAAATTAAAAGTATTATTAAAGAAAACAGTAAATCAGAAATTTTAGAATTATTAAATTACAGTTCAGATAATTTAGTTGAATCAATAAGAGTAAAGACTGAATCTGCTATCAATAATAAAACTTTGACTATTCAAGAAGCACGTAAGTTAATTGATCAAATAGAAACCAGTTTAAGAAAAAGTAGTTACTTATCAGAATAACTAAGAAGCTTTGCCCTCAAATCTTTTCTTGCATATTCCAAAGCATCATTTAATCTATCAATATCTTTAGCACCTGCCTGTGCAAAATTTGGTTTACCTCCCCCTCCCCCAGAGCATATACGTGCAATGTCATTAATTAATTTCCCTGCATGCATACCTCTTTTAACTAAGTCTTCCCCAAAAGAGACAACAAATAATAATTTTCTATTTTCCTTATCTGGTATTCCTCCGAGAATCACAACCGATTTATCTCCCAATTCTGAAGTTAAATCTAATGCTGCAGATTGTAGAGAATTTCCATCTAATCCATCAAGTTGACTAATAATCAGCGAAAATAATCCAATTTTATTTGCAGAAGAACTTAGAGAAGAGTATTTAAAATAAGCTATTTCATTCTTCATTTTTTGTATTTCTTTATTTTTATTAAACAGCTCTGATTGCAAAGAATTAACCCTATCCAAGAGTTGATTAGGATTTGCTTTTAACAAATCACTAAGTTGATTTACAAGAGAATTTTTATCACTGAAATATTCAAAGGCTGATTGCCCTGACAATGCTTCGATTCTTCTTACGCCCGCAGAAATTCCTTCTTCACTAATTATTTTAAAACAACCTAATTCGGATGTAGTTTTTACATGAGTACCTCCGCATAGTTCCATCGAAACTCCTGGCACATCAACAACTCTTACTTCATCATCATATTTCTCTCCAAACATTGCTACTGCCCCTCTCTCAAGAGCCTCACTCTTAGCCATGTTTTTAATATCAAGAGAATGATTTTCCAAAATCCAAGAATTAACTAAAGTCTCAACTTTAAAAATTTGATCTTTTGTTATTGGTTGAGAAGAATTGAAATCAAATCGTAATTTATTAAATGCAACTAATGAGCCTTTTTGTCCAACGCTTTGATTAACAACTACTTTGAGAGCAGACTGCAGCAAATGGGTAGCAGTATGGTTTGCCGCTGCCTTAGCTCTAGCCAAATCATTTACTTTAGTTTTAACTTTTTGTCCCAGAGTTAATATTCCTTTTTTAACTATTCCATAGTGCAGAAAAACGTTTTTCTTTCTTATGACATTATCAACTAAAACCTCTAGATCATTCGTGAATATCGTTCCTACATCACCAACTTGACCTCCAGATTCTCCATAGAAAGAACTCTGATCAAGGACAATTAAAACTTTCTGTCCTTCACTTGCTTCTTTAACCAAGGTTGATTCCAAAAATATACCCTTAATTTCTGCCTCTGAATCGAGTGAATCATAACCATTAAAAATAGTTTTATCAAACAAGTCTATTTCACGTTCTAATGAACCCTCTAATGTCAAATCAATAATATGTGAGGCAGCTTTAGCTCTTTCTTTTTGAGCAGACATTTCTTTCTCAAATCCCTTAATATCAACGCTAATATTGTTTTCTTGAGCAATTTCTTGTGTGAGTTCTAATGGAAAACCATAAGTATCATAAAGTTCAAATGCTTTAAACCCAGTAATTATTTTCTGACCGGATGAAATTAATTCATCTAGTAATTTCTCTCCTCTATCAAGAGTTTCTCTAAATCTTATTTCTTCAATTTTTATCTCACTCAATATATGGTCACTATTATTTTTTAAATCTGTGTAATTTTCTTGCATTAATTTAATCCCTACACTTGCAAGTTTCGATAAAAATTCATTTTTTAAGCCTAATAACCTTCCATGTCTAACCATTCTTCGAATCAGTCTTCTTAATATATATCCCCTTCCGAGATTACTTGCTACTACACCATCAGAAATCAAATGTATAACTGCTCTTGTATGATCTCCAATAATTTTTAAAGAAATTTTTGTTCTTTCATCTGAAGAATAGTAATCAATTTTTGAGATCTCAGCAGCTTTTTGAATGATTGGAAAAATCAAATCTGTTTCGTAATTATTCTTCTTCTTTTGCAAAATTTGAGCCATTCTCTCAAGCCCCATTCCAGTATCAATATTTTTGTATTTCAAATCTGTCAATTGACCATCATGGTCACGGTTATATTGCATGAATACAAGATTATAAAATTCGATAAAACGATCACCATCTTCTAAATCAATATTTTGAAGACCTTTTTCAGGTTTAAAGTCATAATATAATTCGGAACATGGTCCGCAAGGACCTGTTTTCCCTGAAGACCAGAAATTATCTTTTTCCCCAAGCTTAATTATCCTTTTTGGATGAATCCCAATATCTTCTTTCCAAATCTTTACTGAATCATCATCTTCATGAAAAACACTCACTATTATATTCTCCGAAGAAAGTCCGTAAATATTAGTAACTAGTTCCCAAGCCCACTCAATAGCCTCTTGCTTAAAATAGTCTCCAAAAGAAAAATTACCAAGCATCTCAAAGAAAGTATGGTGTCTAGCAGTAACTCCAACATTTTCGATATCATTTGTTCTTATACACTTCTGACTAGATGTGGCTCTTTTTGATGGCCTTTCTTTCAATCCTAGAAAAACTGGCTTAAAAGGCAGCATTCCAGCAATTGTAAGCATAACTGTAGGATCATCAGGTATTAAAGATGCACTTGGAATAATTTTATGTAATTTTTCATAGTAAAAATTTAAAAATGCTTTTCTTATTTCATCTCCCGTAATTATTTTTTTTTTAATTAGTTGAGATGTCATTTACCGAGAATAAAAAGAGCAAAAATTAAAAAGAGCGTAATTTCGGTTATTTCACAAAAAAAATCACGCGGATCTATATTCTATATAACTAAAGTTAATATATAAAGCGATTCATTTTATGATAGCCTCTGCTCAAACAAGTAATTTAAAATTGGCACAAACAGATAACAGGTTGTCAATTCAATCTCAAAACTTTGCGGATGATTCATGTGCCATTAGATCTTTAGATTGGGATCGCAGTAGATTTGATATTGAATTTGGTCTAAGAAATGGAACTACTTACAATAGTTTTATTATCAAGGGTCAAAAAATAGCAATTATTGATACCAGCCACGCTAAATTTGAAAAGTTGTGGTTTAAGGAATTAGTTAAAAAAATAGACCCTCAAAAAATTGATTATTTAATTACAAGTCATACGGAACCTGATCATTCTGGTTTAATAGGAAATCTTTTAAAATTAAATCAAAATATTACTGTAGTTGGATCTAAATTAGCACTTAAATTTATTGAAGACCAAATACACCTTCCATTCAATCGTTTGGAAATTAAAAGTGGAGAATTTTTAGATCTTGGAAAAAATCCTGATAGTGGACTAAATCACAATATTGAATTTATAAGCGCACCCAATTTACATTGGCCAGATACAATTTTCTCATATGATCATGGAACTAATGTTCTATACACGTGTGATGCTTTTGGATTACATTATTGTTCTGAAGAATTTTTTGATAATGATCAAAAAGAAATTTATGATGATTTTCGGTTTTACTATGATTGCCTAATGGGTCCGAATGCAAGAAGCGTTCTTCAAGCAATTAAGAGAATAAATCAGTTACCTAAACCTAAGACAATAGCGGTTGGTCATGGGCCGCTTTTACAACATCAAGTAGAGTTTTGGAAAGGAAAATATCTTGAATGGAGTAGTAATAAGAGTAAAGGTAATGAATTTGTATCTGTTTGCTATATAAGCGATTACGGATATTGTGATCGACTAAGTCAGGCTATATCTCATGGAATAAGTAAAGCCGAGGCACAAGTTCAATTAATTGATTTAAGATCTTCAGATTCTCAAGAATTAACAAGTTTAATATCAGAATCTAAGGCTGTAGTTATACCAACTTGGCCAGTGAATTCAGACAATGAATTAAAAGAGTCTCTTGGCACTCTCTTTGCCGCTTTAAAACCTAAACAATTTACTGCTATTTATGATGCTTTTGGAGGCAATGATGAGCCGATAGATTCATTAGCAAATAAGTTAAGAGAATTAGGACAAAAAGAAGCATTTTCACCTTTAAGAGTTAAAAATATTCCAGATCCTATTATTTATCAACAATTCGAAGAAGCAGGAACTGACTTGGGACAATTGATTAATAAAAAGAAAAATATTGCTTCAATGAAAAGTCTCGATTCAAATTTGGATAAAGCTTTAGGAAGATTAAGTGGGGGTTTGTACGTAGTGACAGCTAGCCAGGGAGAAGGTTCAACTTTTAGGCAAAGCGCAATGGTAGCAAGCTGGGTTAGTCAAGCAAGTTTCAGTCCACCTGGTATTACAGTTGCAGTAGCAAAAGATAGAGCTATAGAATCTTACATGCAAGTTGGAGAAGGTTTTGTAGTTAATATCTTGCGAGAAGATAACTACCAAAAAATGTTTAGACACTTTTTAAAAAGATTTGCACCTGGAGCAGATAGATTTGCTGATGTAGATGTAGTGAGCAACGTCGCAAATGGTGGTCCAGTACTTTCTGATTCTTTAGCTTTTTTAGATTGTAAGGTGAGTTCTCGATTAGAGACTCCTGATCATTGGATTATTTACGGCATTGTTGAAAATGGTAATGTCTCCGATTTATCTTGTAAGACAGCTGTTCATCATAGGAAAGTTGCAAACCACTACTAAATCCAACCAATATAATATAATCTTTAGATTAAAATTTAATGCAAAAGAAGCTCAAAAATATTTGTTGTTAAATTTTATTTTTAATAGATAGTTTCACCGCAAATGTTTTGATTTACAATAGTCGATTTCCTTAGACAGAATACTAGAAAAATCTGAAGAGGAGCTATATTGTGAAGATATTTGTTCTGAATGAATCCTATTAGAAACTAATATATTATGGAGATATATTGGATCTCCAAAAATATTTTTAATACTATAATAAATTTCACAATCCATCATCATAACTAATTTTTCATCAAATTTTATTTGATCAAAAACTTTTCTCTTTACTGCCATTACAGATGGAGAACTTATAGTATTAACTCCTTCTAGTAATTTACTATTCCATTTGGGATATACTTTTCGATAAAAACTATTACCATCGTCCTTAGTATGATTTGATCCACATACTAACCAATTATGATCTTCGTCAAATGAATCATATATTTTTTGTAAAGCCTTATCATCGTAAAAAAAATCGTCTTGAAACATTACTTTTATAATCTCACCAGAACAGTGGTTTATAGCATTATTAGTGTTTGCTGGCCCATTGCCTCTATTATTTATATTTTTAAAATATAAGATATTTAATTTATTTTGAAATTCTTCAATAACGTCTATTAATTTATTATCTTTACTATGATCTGAAATTACAACTTCAAAGTCTTGAAATGTTTGAATTTCTAGAGTTCTAAGAAGATCTTGCAAAAATTGATTTCCCTTTCCTTTAATTTCCCAAGTCGGTATAGCAATTGACATTCTCATTATGGTCTCCAATTAATGAAATATACATCTTTTGTATAGTAATTTAGCCTGCTACCAAACCATTTTTTAGATGCAATAATTTTACCTCTATTTTCTAACTAAGCAGAACACCATAAGAAAAAAAAGTTTTCATTTATGAGATTATCACAAATTATAAAATAAATAATATACCTGTGCATGATAGGTTTTAATGACACAGTAGAAACTAAGAAATACCTGTTTTGTAAAACCATTAAAGGCTTCGAGCGATTAGGGTTTATTTTTTTGGTTTAAAAAGAGAGTTAAAATTATTGAATACACAGGTGAATTATTATCTTTAAATTTTGTTTTAGTTTGATTATATAGAAGGTTCTTATAAGATTGATTATCTCTCCAATTTTCATTTCGATGACCTTTCTAGTCTGTTATTATTAATCCTATCCACAGGTTTTTCTAGAGTTTGAAAAATGGGTCTGACTGTTGAAAATTGGTTCAAACTTCCTTCAGACACATTTTGTGAAAAGAAGGTTGGGACTCACTATTAAAAAATAAGTCTTTAAAGATGTCAGATATTAATACAAATCTAATTTTAGAAAATCAAAACTTATCAAAATTTGAAATTACTAAAAATGTCACTTGCATAAGATTCCATGATAAAAAAAGAGAAAGATTTGAGCTTGAATTTAATCTGGAAAAAGGAACATCGTTTAACACTTTTTTAATTAGAAGTAATGACGAACTTTTTATTATTCATCCACCTGAAAAAGAATATTCCAATTCAATTAAGGAGATTATTTCTGAACTTTTCGATCAATATAAATTAAACAAAATCAACCTTATTACCGGTCATATAAATCCTAAAATTATTGATACTATAAAGTCTATCAATAACCATTTCAGCAATTTAACTATCACATGCTCGAATCCTGGTTTTAAACTTATTAGTGAACTTTGGAATCAAAAAAATCCAAACTTGGCAAACTTTATTGAAGTCGAATTACCAATAATCAATGTTATTAAAAAAGATTTGAATTTAGAACTAGAGAACACTTCATTAGAACTTATTCCTATACCTACAGCGCGCTGGCCTGGTGGATTAATAGTTTATGAAAGTGATCAAGAAATACTTTTAAGTGAAAAAATCTTTTCTGCTCACATAGCAACTGAAAATTGGTCTGAAACAAACAGAATAAGTACAGAAATCGATAGAAAGCATTTTTATGATTGTCTTATGGCACCAATGTCTAATCAAATAGCAAGTATTGTAG
>QCSX01000018.1 GCA_003209065.1 Prochlorococcus sp. AG-670-N10 | reverse complement strand
TGATGATGAACCAGCTGTATTGAAAGTGTTAGTCACTAGACTTCAATTGGCTGGATATCAAGTTCACCAAGCTACTAATGGAGAAGAAGCTCTTGAGGCTTTTCACAGAGAATCTCCAGATTTAATAGTTCTTGATGTGATGCTTCCTAAAATGGATGGATTTGCAGTTTGTAGAAGAATTAGAGCCGAATCCGTTGTGCCTATAATATTTTTAACTGCCTTAGAGGCTATTTCTGAAAGGGTAGCCGGTTTAGACTTAGGAGCGGATGACTATTTATCAAAACCCTTTAGTCCAAAGGAACTAGAAGCTAGAATAGCCACAATTTTAAGGCGTATGGGTCCAAGCATTACAGTTACTGAAACCAAAGAGGTTCCTTCTGGTAAAGGTGTGATGAAATTTGGAAATCTCGTAGTTGATACTAATAGAAGACAAGTTTCTAGGGCTGGTGAAAGAATTAGCCTAACTTATACTGAATTTAGTCTTCTTGAACTTTTGTTTGATGAGCCAGGTAAGGTAGTTCCAAGAGCTGAAATACTGGAGCAACTTTGGGGATATCCTCCAAGGCGTGCAGCTGATTTGAGAGTTGTAGATGTTTACGTAGCCAGATTAAGAGGTAAGTTGGAACCAGATCCAAGAAATCCAGAGTTAATTCTTACTGTTAGAGGAATAGGATATGCTTCTCAAAGAGTTGGAGAAACAGCAACATCTTTGGCAAGTTGATCCTTATTCTGATAGCTTGATTAAATAAAACAAAAATATTGAGTTAAATTTTGTCAGAAATAAGAGAATCTCGCTTATTAAAAGCTAATTCACTAGTAGATAAAGGGTTCGAACCCTATGCAGAAACTTTTAAGATAACTCATTCTACTAAATTTCTCACTGAGAAATTTGGCTATTTAGATAATGGTCAAGAGTTTAACTTAGATGTTGCTCTTGCAGGAAGAGTTTTAGCAAAAAGAGTAATGGGAAAAATTGCTTTTTTTACAATTACTGACCAAGAAGGGAAAATTCAGCTTTATTTAGAAAAAAAAATTATTGACGATTTTGGAATTAATGCAAAACTGCTTTCTTTTGAAGACCTCAAAGAAATTGTAGATATTGGAGATTGGATAGGTGTTTATGGAACTATTAAGAAAACTAATAAAGGTGAACTTTCAATAAAAGTGTCTAAGTGGGAAATGTTATCTAAATCATTAAAGCCTTTGCCTGATAAATGGCATGGTTTAACAGATATTGAAAAAAGGTATAGACAAAGATATCTGGATTTAATAGTTAATCCTTTGTCAAAAAATGTATTTAAAACAAGAGCAAAATGTATAAGTCTAATTAGAAGATGGTTAGATGAAAAAAATTTCTTAGAGATAGAGACCCCAATACTTCAATCTCAGGCTGGAGGTGCTGAAGCTAGGCCATTTATAACTCATCACAATACCTTAGATATACCATTGTATTTAAGAATAGCTACCGAATTACATTTAAAGAGAATGGTGGTAGGAGGGTTTGAGAAAGTATATGAGTTAGGACGTATTTTTCGTAATGAAGGCATAAGTACTAAACATAATCCTGAATTTACCTCAGTAGAAATATACCAAGCTTTCTCAAATTATATTGATATGATGAATTTAACTGAAAGTCTGATCAGAAATATCGTATCGAGTTGCTGTGATTCCTTAGTTATTAATTATCAAGAAAATGTGATTGATTTTTCTAAACCTTGGAAAAGAATATCAATGAAAAGTATTGTTTTGGAATATACAGGAATTGATTTTGATTCTTTTAATGGTGATTTGAATAAAGCTATAAAAGATTTACAGGAAATTAATATTGAAGCTTCTCCTAAAATAAATACTTTAGGCAGACTTCTAAATGAAGTTTTTGAGCAAAAGGTTGAATCTAAACTGATAGAACCAACTTTTGTAATTGATTATCCAATTGAAATTTCTCCTCTAGCAAGACCTCATCCTGAAAATAAAGAAATGGTTCAGAGATTTGAATTATTTATTGCAGGCCGTGAACTTGCTAATGCATTTAGTGAATTAATAGATCCAGTTGATCAAAGGCAAAGAATGCAATTACAGCAATCTTTGCGTGATGCAGGTGATCTCGAAGCTCATTGTATTGATGAAGATTTTTTACAGGCGTTGGAAATAGGAATGCCACCCACTGGAGGTTTAGGAATTGGAATTGATAGACTTATTATGTTACTTACAAATAGTCCTTCAATTAGAGATGTCATTCCCTTCCCATTGTTAAAACCAGAAATAACTTCAACTAAATCTGAAAAATTAACCTCAAATGAAGTAAAGTAGAGATTGATCCAATACGAAATTTTTTAAATGAGTGGTGAACGTGTTGGTTTCCGCTTCAAGCATGCAGATGCAGTAGTGAAAAGAAATCCTCAAGGCCGATCAAGAAGAGGCTGGGTTATGGAACCAGTTGAACAAACTACGAGTAGAGGTACTAAAATGCCTGCTTATAAAATTCGCTGGAGAGATAGCGAGAGGCCTGAAACTGTTTTGCAGCATATGTTAATTGCTGATCCTGATCCCTCGCCTCCCCCAAATTCAGTAAGCTTGGACTCTAATTGAAATATCATAAATAAGTATCTCCTTTTTTATCTCTTAAGAGCAGTTTTTATTTCTCTATTAATATCTTTTTGTTTATCGGCTTGTCTCTTATCATGCAATTTTCTACCTTTACCAATGCCAATGGTTAATTTTATCCATGAACCTTTTAAATAAATAGATAAGGGAATAATAGTTAATCCCTTTTTTTCAGTATTGGATTTAAGCTTTACGATTTCTTTTTTATGTAATAACAATTTTCTATTTCGTAATGGGTCGTGATTAAAAAAAGAGCCCACATTTTTATGTGGTGATATGTGAACATTTAATAAAAGTATTTCACCATCTCTGAAAGAACAATACCCGTCTCTTAAATTTACATTGCCGTTTCTTATAGATTTTACTTCAGTTCCTAAAAGTTCAATTCCAGCTTCGATTGTTTCAAGTATTTCATACTGAAATTTTGCATATCGATTTTCTGAAAGTCGTTTAAAAACCGCTTCTTTTTTAATGATTTTATTTACTTTGTTTGAAACTTTTGCCATTGCAGTTGTAAAAAATCTTTCCCCAAAGAACAATTGCCATTAATCTTTAATTATGGCAATAATTTCTTCAAGTTTAGATGAATCTAATATTCCTCGCTCAAGAAAAGAGCTGAGGTTAGTTGATTCAAAGATAATTGCTGAAGAAAAAATAAACAAAAATTCAAATTTAGCTCGGCCGAATTCCTTTAAAGAATTTATTGGACAAGAGCAAATTAAATCTTCATTAAAAATAGCTATAGAGGCTTCTAAATACAGGAAGGAACCATTAGAACATACACTCTTATATGGCCAACCAGGTTTAGGAAAAACTACATTATCTTTATTGATTTCTTATGAGATGAATACAAAATGTAAAGTAGCAAGTGCACCTTCAATTGAAAGGCCAAGGGATATTGTGGGATTACTTCTTGGATTAAAAGAAGGAGAGATTTTGTTTATTGATGAAATACATCGTTTAAATAAATTAACTGAAGAGCTTTTATATTCTGCAATGGAGGATTTTAGGTTGGATCTAACAATGGGAGCTAATAGAGGGACTCGCTGCAGAACAATTAATCTACCGAAATTTACTTTGATTGGGGCTACAACAAAACTTGCATCAATTAGTGCTCCTCTTAGAGATAGATTTGGACTATGTCACAAAATTGAATTTTATTCAAATGATGAATTGCACCAAATAATTTTTAATTTTGCTACTTTGATAAATCTTCAATTAGAAAATGATGCTTGTAGCGCGTTAGCAAAGATTTCTAGAGGTACTCCAAGAATTGCCTTGAGATTATTAAAAAGAGTAAGAGACTATGCTCAGGTTATAAAAAATACAAATAAAATTTCTTTGGAGATAATCGAAAAAGCTTTAAATTCTCAAAAAATAGATAATAAAGGTTTGGATAACATAGATAGGAAATTTTTGTCTTTTTTAAAACTTAATAATAATAATCCGATTGGCTTAGATTCAATAGCTGCAGGTTTGGGAGAGGAATCATCAATGTTAGAGTTTGTAGTTGAGCCATATTTAATTCAAATTGGATTTATTATGAGAACTCCCCGAGGAAGAAAACTTACATCTTTAGGAAAAAAATACATTAGTTCCATAAATGAAAAGTATTAGAAAGATTAAGTTTTATCTTTTATTGATTTGCTTTTTAATCAATATTGTATATGTCACTCCTAGTTATTCACTAAGTGCACAGGAAGATTTATTTAAAAATGCTTTAAATTTAAGCTCCAGTGGAGAATTTAATCTCGCGTTAAAGCAATGGAATAAGTATTTGGAATTATTTCCTGATGATGCAGCAGCTTTAAGTAATAGAGGAAATATAAAACTTGTTAATGGTGATCCTGAAGGTGCAATAGAGGATCAAGATAAAGCTATTGAGTTAGATCCAGGTGAGGTTGATCCTTATATAAATAGAGGGATAGCAGAAGAATCTTTAGGGCTTTGGTTACAGGCAAAAAATGATTATTTATATGTAATCTCAAAAGATAAAGATAATTTTTCTGCTTTATATAATTTTGCTAATGTTGAAGGGTCTTTATCAAATTGGCAGAGTGCAAGGAATTTGTTTTCTAAAGCTTCAGAATCAAATCCTGGTTTTGCTATGGCAAGATCAAGTATGGCTTTGGCGGACTACCAATTAGGAAATATGGAAGAGAGTGAAAAAGAATTAAAAAATTTGATCAGACGTTATCCAACTTTTGCTGATGCGAGAGCAGCATTAACAGCCTTGAACTGGTCAAAAGGGATGTCTGGTGAAGCTGAAAGTAATTGGATTGCAGTTACGGAATTAGATTCAAGATATGCTGATGAGGAATGGTTAATAAACGTTCGCAGATGGCCTCAAAAACCAACGAAAGATTTGATGAAATTTATAGATCTGAAATAATAAATGGAAAGAGATAAATTGTTAAAAAAAATTGATTCATTCAAGGATGAACTTATTAATATGAGGAGGCACATTCATGCTCATCCGGAATTAAGTGGATTAGAAAATCAAACGGCAATTTTAATAAGTGGTTATTTAAAAAAAATTGGTGGGAGAGTTACAGAATCAGTTGGAAGAACTGGGGTTGTAGCTGATTTCGGACCAAAAGATAAAGGTTTTATTGGTTTGAGAGTTGATATGGATGCCCTTCCAATATACGAGAATACTAATTTAAGTTTTTCTTCAAAAATTGATGGCATCATGCATGCTTGTGGACATGATTTACATACATGTATTGGTTTGGGTGTGGCGAAAATTATTAAGGATTTAAACCTTAAATTTGGGACAAGAATAATTTTTCAACCTGCTGAAGAAATTGCTAGCGGTGCTCAGTGGATGATTGATGATGGCGTGACTATTGGGTTAAAACAAATTTTAGGAGTGCATGTTTTCCCTGACTTATTGGTAGGGACTATTGGGATTAAAGAAGGAAGTTTAACAGCAGCGGCCGGGGAGCTTACAGTTGAAATATTAGGAAAATCAGCACATGGTGCGAGACCTCATGAAGGTGTAGATGCTATATGGGCAGCATCTAAAGTGATTTCGGGTATTCAAGAAGCAATAACTAGAAAATTAGATCCTCTAGATCCTGTCGTCATTACCTTTGGGAAAATAAATGGGGGAAATGCATATAATATTTTGTCTGAAAAGGTTAATTTAACTGGAACAATAAGATGTACAAATTTGCAATTATTTAGGGATATGGGTGATTGGCTTAACTTTAATATTTCCTCTATCGCAAGGAGTTGTGGGGCTGAAGCTAAAGTAAAATTTAGAGAGATAGTCCCACCTGTAAATAATGATTATCAAATAAATAAGGTTTTAAGAGACTCCTCAATTAGCATTTTAGGTCACGAAAATGTTATTGAATTAGAAAAACCATCCTTAGGTGCTGAAGATTTTGCTGAGTTTCTAAATGAAGTTCCTGGAGCAATGTTTAGGCTTGGTGTCTCAGGTGAGAAAGGTTGCGCTCCACTACATAGCTCAAAATTTGATCCAGATGAAAGAGCTATTAGTGTAGGGGTTAAAGTAATAACTGAATCTATAGTAAAATTAAATAATTAATGGGATAAATATATATAAATGAAATTTGAAAAAGTTTATATCTTTTCACTTGTTGCACCTTTAATGATTCTTTTATCAATAATAGGATTCTTATCAAGGAAAGAAAGTAAGAGGATTTTTTATATACCAATTGGTTTGATGGGAATTTTTATAATTTCTGAAAAAGAATTTAATAGAGGAATTAAGAGAAAAAAAATCTTAAATAAAATAAAATCTTATAAACAACCTAAATAAAAATATTTTCTATATTTTTTGAGAATATAAGATGACTTTTTATTAAAAAGAGCTATTTTTAAATATAACTAGGGGTGCTAAGTAAATTACTTAGCTGAGATCATACCCTTCGAACCTGAAACAGTTAAAACTGACGAAGGAAAGTTTTAATTTGATCGAACTCTAGTAATAAACAATTTAAATCTTAAAAGTCATGCGAAATTCCTGGATACAGCCACGTATTGGGCAGAAGAATATTACTCAGATGAATTTCGCTAAAAATGGTCATATTACTGAAGAGATGAATTATGTTGCTAAAAAAGAAAACCTTCCACCTTCATTAATTATGGAAGAAGTTGCAAGGGGTAGATTAATAATTCCAGCTAATGTAAATCATGTAAATCTTGAACCAATGGCAATTGGGATTGCTTCTAAATGCAAAGTCAATGCAAATATTGGTGCTTCTCCCAATGCAAGTGATATTAATGAAGAAGTTGAGAAACTTAAATTAGCAGTAAAATATGGTGCTGATACAGTTATGGATTTATCCACAGGAGGAGTAAATCTTGATGAGGTTAGACAAGCAATAATCAAAGAATCTTCTGTTCCTATTGGAACTGTTCCGGTTTATCAAGCTTTAGAAAGTGTGCATGGATCGATAGAAAGATTAACAGAGGATGATTTCTTACATATTATCGAAAAGCATTGTCAGCAAGGTGTTGATTATCAAACCATTCATGCTGGTTTATTAATAGAACATTTACCTAAAGTTAAAGGAAGAATTACTGGCATCGTAAGCAGAGGTGGAGGAATTTTAGCTCAATGGATGTTGCATCATTTCAAGCAAAATCCTCTCTATACAAGGTTTGATGATATTTGTGAAATTTTTAAAAAATATGATTGTACTTTTTCTCTAGGTGATTCACTTAGGCCTGGATGTTTACATGATGCATCAGATGATGCTCAATTAGCTGAATTAAAAACATTGGGTGAACTTACAAGAAGAGCATGGACACATAATGTTCAAGTTATGGTTGAAGGACCAGGGCATGTTCCTATGGATCAGATTGAGTTCAATGTTAGAAAGCAGATGGAAGAATGCTCAGAAGCTCCTTTTTATGTTCTTGGCCCATTAGTAACAGATATTTCTCCAGGCTATGATCATATTTCAAGTGCGATAGGTGCAGCCATGGCAGGATGGTATGGAACAGCGATGTTATGTTATGTCACTCCTAAAGAGCATTTGGGGCTTCCAAATGCGGAAGATGTTAGAGAGGGTTTGATAGCTTATAAAATTGCTGCACATGCAGCTGACATAGCCAGGCATAGAGCAGGTGCTCGTGATAGAGATGATGAGCTCAGTCATGCAAGATATACTTTTGACTGGAACAAACAGTTCGAACTGTCTTTAGATCCTGAAAGGGCTAAACAGTACCATGATGAAACCCTACCAGAAGAAATATTTAAAAAAGCTGAGTTTTGCTCAATGTGTGGACCTAAGCATTGCCCCATGAATTCCAAAATTTCTGATGAAACTCTTGATGAATTGAATAATAAACTTACAAAATGCGATACTGCAGTTTAGTTTAAGTTTATAAAATTTCTTTAGTCTTATTTACAACATTTTCAACTGTAAATCCAAAACTAGTCATACATTTTCCACCAGGAGCTGATGCCCCAAACCTGTCCATAGTAATACAAATTCCATCAAGCCCAGTGTATTTGTGCCATCCGAATGAATGAGCCGCTTCAACTACAACTCTTTTTTTGATACTACTTGGCAAGACACTTTCTTTATAAGAAGCTTCTTGCTCTTCAAATAGTTCTACGCAAGGCATGGAAATAACTCTAGTCTTTTTGCCTAATTTTGAGATTTCTTTACTTGCTTCAATGCAGAGGTTTAGTTCACTACCAGTACCGATAAATATTACATCAGGAGTTCCCTCACAATCGGAAACTATATATCCACCTAATGCAACTTTTTCAATAGAGGTATTCTCTTGATTTGGCATGGCTTGCCTACTTAGGCAAAGAGCAGAAGGTCTTTTTCTGTTTTCAATAGCAAGTTTATAAGCACCACTTGTTTCATTACCATCTCCAGGTCTAAATACAAGCATATTTGGCATTGCTCTTAGTGAGGGGATCGTTTCAACAGGTTGATGTGTTGGACCATCTTCGCCTACTCCAATTGAATCATGAGTAAGTACATAAATAACTCCCAGCTCACTGAGAGCAGATAGTCTCATTGAACCTCTCATATAGTCTGCAAAGACAAGAAAAGTCCCTCCATAAGGTATTAATCCACTGTCGTGATAAGCAATTCCATTTAATATCGCTGCCATGGCATGCTCTCTCACACCAAAATGTAAGTATCTCTTTTCTGGAGAATGTGCCTGGAATGAGCCTGTTTCTCCTTTTATATCTGTGTAATTAGAGTGAGTTAAATCAGCAGATCCTCCAATTAATTCAGGAAGATTTGGCCCAAGAGCCCCTAGGCATATTTGAGAATGTTTTCTTGTTGCGAGACCCTTATCATCTGTCGTATATGAAGGCAGATCTGAATCCCAGTTCTCTGGTAATTCACCTTGGATCATTCTTTTGAATTCTGCTCCTTCAGAGGGATATGTGTTTTGATATTCTTGAAATTTTAAATTCCATTTTTTTTCAGAGTCTTCACCTTTAGCAATAGCTTGTCTAAATTGCGAATATACTTCCTCTGGTATTTCAAAAGGAGGATATTCCCAATTTAAAAATTCTCTTGTTAAGGAAGCTTCCTCTTCTCCAACTGCAGCTCCATGGATTCCTGCAGTATCTGACTTGTTTGGTGACCCATAACCTATAATTGTAGAAATTTTAATTAGAGAGGGTTTATCTTTCACAGATTTCGCATTCTCAATTGCTTTGGTAATGCCTTTTACATCATGATTACCATCTTCAACATGTTGCACATGCCATCCATAAGCTTCGTATCTTTTTAAAACATCTTCTGTAAAAGAAACATCTGTACGTCCATCAATTGTGATTTGATTATCATCATATAAAGCTATTAATTTTCCAAGCTTAAGGTGGCCAGCAAGTGAACAAGCTTCAGATGCAATCCCCTCTTGATTACAACCGTCTCCCATGATTACGTAGGTATAATGATCAACAATTTCGCAATCTTCTTTATTGAATTTAGCTGCTAAGTGTGTTTCTGCAATTGCTAAACCAACGGCGTTAGAAATGCCTGCCCCTAATGGTCCTGCCGTTACTTCAACTCCCTCAGTCTCAAATGTTTCTGGGTGCCCCGGTGTCTTAGACCCCCATTGTCTAAATTCTTTAATATCTTCGATGGAAACTGATTTATATCCAGTCAGATGTAAAAGAGAATATAACAACATACATCCATGACCCGCTGATAATACGAAGCGATCTCTATTAAACCATTTAGGATTATTGGGATTGTGATTGAGAATATTGTGCCACAATGCATAACCCATAGGAGCGCAACCCATAGGTAAGCCAGGATGCCCGCTATTAGATTTATTTACTGCATCTACAGCCAGCATTCTTATACTATTTACACATAGCGATTCTAATGAAACAGATGCAGCGACCATTGTTTTAAGTAAGGTAATTTAGGAATACAGAGTTGGTTTTGATCAATCAAGTTTGCTAAAAGCTAGACAAACATTGTGACCACCAAAGCCGAATGAATTAGAAAGAGCAACTCTTATTTGAGCATCTCTAGCATTATTTGGTACATAATCAAGATCACAATCTGGATCAGGATTAACGTAGTTTATTGTAGGAGGGACAAAATTATGTGTCAAAGAGAGAATACAAGCTACAGCTTCAATTCCTCCTGAACCCCCTAAGAGATGACCAGTCATCGACTTAGTAGAGCTTACAGGAATGAGGTAAGATCTGTCTTTAAATATGGATTTAATTGCAGAAGTTTCATTTTTGTCATTAGCTACAGTGCTAGTTCCATGCGCATTGATGTAATTAACCTGATCAAGATTAATAGAACCATCATCAATTGCTAGCTTGATTGCTGCTGCCCCTCCAGTCCCCCCCGGAGAAGGTGAAGTAATGTGATGAGCATCACAAGTTGATCCATAACCAATAATTTCAGCATAAATTTTTGAGTCTCTTTTTTTCGCATTTTCAAGAGTTTCTAGAACAAGAATCCCTGATCCTTCTCCAATAACAAAGCCATCCCTCTCAGCATCAAAAGGTCTACTTGCACTTTGAGGGGAGTCATTTCTAAAAGAAAGTGCTTTAGCGCTTGCAAAACCTGCTACTCCAAGAGGAGTTATGCTTGCTTCTGCTCCTCCACAAATCATCGCATCTGCTTTCCCCAGCTGTAACAATCTAAAAGAGTCTCCTATAGCATTTGATCCAGCAGCGCAGGCGGTAGATACAGCAGAGCTTGGACCTTTTGCTCCTAAAGCGATAGCAGCTAGTCCTGTCGCCATATTGGGAATCATCATTGGGACTGTAAATGGACTCACTCGTCTAGGTCCTTTATGACTCAATATTTGAGCTTGACTCTCCATTGTTAATAAGCCACCTACACCTGAACCAATAATTACACCAATCCTTGAAGCATTGGATTCATTTATTTCAAGTCCAGAATCGTTGAATGCTTCTTTTGCAGCTATTACTCCAAATTGAGAAAAGCGATCCCACCTTTTTGATTCTTTAGGTTCAATGAATTTTTCGAGTTGAAGATTTTTAACTTCTGCTGCAAATTTGCAGGGATGCTCTTCAGGATTAAAAAGAGTAATACCTGAAACTCCATTTGTCCCTGTTTGAAGGCCGAGTAAATATTCATCAATGTTGTTACCAATTGGAGTTACTGCTCCTATACCAGTAACAACTACTCGATGGAAATTTGGCATCCTTAATTAACCTTTCTTTTCTTCGATGAATTTAACAGCATCCCCTACTGTTGCTATACCCTCAGCTGCTTCGTCAGGTATCTCGATATCAAATGCTTCTTCAAGAGCCATTACTAGCTCAACAGTATCTAGGGAGTCGGCACCTAAATCGTTTTGAAAATTTGAATCAGATTTGACTTCTCCAGATTCAACACTTAGTTGCTCAGAAACAATGGAGCAAACTTTTTGAAGGATTTCGTCTTGTGACATAGTTTATGGAATTTACTAATTATCTATAAGATTTTATGCCCTAGAGTTAACAAGAGTGAAGCATATCTTAATTTTTTTAATTTCTTTGTAAGACAATAGTATTATATTACGAAGTTCTAAAGACAATTTTTACATGTCACACGCCGTTAAAATTTATGACACATGCATTGGATGTACTCAATGTGTAAGGGCTTGCCCACTAGATGTTTTGGAGATGGTTCCTTGGGATGGCTGTAAAGCTGGACAAATAGCTTCCTCTCCGAGAACAGAGGATTGTGTAGGTTGCAAAAGGTGTGAAACGGCATGCCCAACAGATTTTTTAAGTATTAGAGTTTACCTAGGGGATGAGACATCAAGAAGCATGGGTTTAGCTTATTAGTTTTTATAGTGCAGTTTTAAGACAGTCCATATCTTATTGAATACTTAGTTTATTTCAATTAATATTGAAAAAAATATATATATATGTGTGGAATAGTTGCTGTTACTGGTTATAAAAAAGCATTACCATTACTTATAAATGGTTTAGAAAAACTTGAATATAGAGGTTACGATTCTGCAGGAATAGCTGTTATAAACTCTGAAACAAAAAATATAGTTTGTAATAAAGCGGAAGGAAAGCTTAATAATTTAAAAAATAATTTAAAAAATACTGAAATACCTGGAACTGTAGGCATAGGTCACACACGTTGGGCTACACACGGAAAACCAGAGGTCAAAAATGCACATCCTCATGTTGATAGTTCAGGAAAAGTTGCAGTTGTCCAAAATGGGATTATAGAGAATTATCAGGAATTAAAAACTAAGTTAGAAAAAGAAGGATTTGCTTTTAATTCTGATACGGATACAGAAGTTATTCCATATTTAATTCAAAAAGAATTATTTGCTTTAAGTCAACTGAAGCTTGAAAATAACGGCTCAACTTTGCTGGTTGCTGTAAGAAACGTAATTTCTGATTTAGAAGGATCATATGCCTTAGCAGTACTATGGTCTGGGGCTCCCGATTCATTAGTAGTAGCTAGGAAGCAGGCACCTTTAATAATTGGTTTAGGGGAAGGAGAATTTATATGTGCAAGTGATACGCCTGCTATAGCTAGTTTTACAAAGATTATTTTACCTTTGGAGGATGAGGAAATAGCTCTTTTAACTCCTTTAGGAATAGAAATTTATGATTCAAATAATGAGAGACAATATCGAAATCCAATTTCTTTACAAAATGCAGAACAAGTAGTTGATAAAAATAATTTTAGACATTATATGTTAAAGGAAATCTATGATCAGCCTGATATTGCAAAACATTGGTTAGAACAATATTTAATTAAAGATACAAAGACTGGTAACTTTCAAATTAATTATTCATTTGATACTAAGTTTTTTGAATCAATTGAAAGGATTGAAATTGTTGCTTGTGGTACTAGTAAGCATGCTGCCATGGTGGGAAAATTTTTGTTAGAACAATTTTCAGGTATTCCTACAAATGTCTTTTTTGCGAGTGAATTTAGATACTCACCACCTCCATTACTTCCCAATACTTTAACGATCGGAGTAACTCAGTCTGGAGAAACAGCTGACACTCTCGCAGCTATAAGTATGGAAATTAAAAGGAGATCTTCAATGAGGGATAAAAACTACAAACCAAATTTAGTTGCAATTACAAACAGGATTGAAAGCTCAATTGGTAGAAAAATATCAAATATAATAGATATCGGTGCTGGAATTGAAATTGGAGTTGCTGCTACAAAAACTTTCTTTGCTCAACTTTTATCTTTTTATGGATTAGCTATTAAGTTTGCTCAAATTAAAGAAAGTCAAAGTAATGAAAATATTAGTCATTTAATTTCAGAATTAACTAAATTACCCCCATTAGTCGAGGAACTTTTAGAAAAACATAATCAATCTTCAGAAAAACTTGCCCATGATTTTTTTAATATTAAAGATGTTATTTTTTTGGGTAGAGGAATAAATTATCCTATTGCACTTGAGGGGGCTTTGAAGTTGAAGGAAATAAGTTATATTCATGCTGCAGGTTACCCTGCAGGTGAAATGAAACATGGACCAATAGCTTTATTAGACAAAAAAGTACCTGTAATTTCAATAGCTTTCCCAGGAGAAGTATTTGATAAGGTCATTAGTAATGCTCAAGAAGCAAAAGCTAGAGATGCTTATCTGATTGGTGTTGCCCCTAAATGTAATGGGACTGAAATCTTTGATTATTTAATGACTATACCTTTAACAAATGAGTGGATTTCACCATTACTTTCCATTGTACCTCTTCAATTATTGAGTTATCATATTGCTGCTCATAGAGGCTTGGATGTAGATCAACCAAGAAATTTAGCTAAAAGTGTAACGGTGGAATAATGTAAAGTAAGATAAATTTTAAAATGATTCTCAATATTCTAAAAATCAGTAATATAAAACTTAAACAGGGAAATACGATTCTCCTAATCTTAAATATGGGCCAAAAAATATAATGAAGGATTGAAATTAATCTTTTAATTTTTTATCAATATAGGTAGGCCTATCGGGAGTATAAGGTTTGAATTATAAAAATCATTATGAATTCAAAATTGAGAAAATTATTTTGGCTGAAAAAGAAATAGAATAAGAGAAATATTTATCACTTAAAATGATCAAAAAGAAAGTCAGGTATAATAGTAAAAGAAAATTAAAATAAAGACTTTAAACTTATATTCTTTTCAAAGCAACAAAAGATAAAACTAACAGATGAACTTGGAGTAAAAAACTCTTTTAGCAAATAAAGAAAGAATTTTTGAAGGGAATTTAATTTAAAGATAGTCAATTTGAAATTGATTTTTAGTAACACTTTAAATCTAAAATATTTTGTATGGAGTTTCATAATTCTAATAGACCTGGCGGAGGATTAATTATTAAAAATTTCTTCTTAATATCAATTTCTGGAATAATTTCCTTAACAAATGGCACTAAAACCTCTTTATCATTTTTCAGAAGCTTAATTACAAGCAAATTATTTTTTTCGTTTTCTAAATTAATAACTTTACCTATAGTTAATAATTTATTATTTTCTAAAATTTTTACCTTTAAGTTCACTAGTTCGGTTAAGTGAAATTCCTCCTTATTCAATTTAGGAATTTGATCAACTTTGACAAGGATTTTATATCCTCTTAATTTTTCCGCTTCATTTCTACTTTTTATTTCTTTAAATGTAATTACGAAAGATTCTTTACCCGGTTTTTTAAAACCAGAAGAAAGTTCTAATTCTCTTGGAGACTTGTTTCCTTTTTGTATCCATCTAATACCAGGTTTTGTGAATCTTTCTTCAAAATCACTTAGAGACTTAACTTTAATTTTCCCATTTATTCCTTGAGGAGATGTTATTAATCCAACAATCAACCAATCATCATGCCTTATCATAGTAAGTAGGTAAATTATTTCTATGGAATTATCGAATAAACCAATACTTCCAGGTTCAATAGTAGTTGTAAAAGATGTTAATTCTATTTATAGAGGATATAAAGGATTTGTACAAAGAGTAACTAATAAAAAGGCAGCAGTTCTTTTTGAAGGAGGAAATTGGGATAAGCTCATAACATTTAAATTAAATAATTTAGAATTAGTTTGAAAGATTAAATTTGCTCTTTCTTCAAAATTTTTTCTATCAAAATAGTTGCTGCATTTTTTTCAGCTTTTTTATGAGAATGTCCGAAACTGCAAGCTTCTTTAGAGCCATTTAAGTAAATTTCGCAAGAAAATCTTCTTGGATCTCCGTTAGTTTGTGATATTTCATATATTTTATAAATAGGTAATTCAAACCCATGTCTTTGACACCATTCTTGTAATGCTGACTTGGCGTTATATTTATGTGGTGCTTTTAAATATAATTCTGAATCTTTTTCCCAAAAATTATCTAACCATATATTGACTTCATTTATTGAATTAAAACATTTATATATTGCTCCTATTAATGCTTCAGTAGTTTCTGCAATTATAGTTTCTTTTGAATTCTCATCTCCCATTGCTTTGGACCCCTTGATTATTACTTTTTCGATAAATATTTTTTTACCTAATTCTGTTAACCATTGATCACTTACTATTTGAGATCTAAGTTCTGATCTATTTCCAACACTCATATTTTTATATTTTCTTTCTATAAAATCTGATGCTGATAATCTAAGAACAGCATCTCCAAAGAATTCTAATTTTTCATAATTAACTATCTTATTTGCGGATGAGTGGGTCAAAGCTTCATTAAAATTACGAATTATGGATTTATCTTTTTTGTTTATAATTTCAACAAATCTTTTCGAGTGAATATCCAACGAATTTAAGAACTTAATAATTTCTTCAGTTCTTTGTTTATTAATTAAGTTATCCATATAGATTAGATGTTTTCATTAAGTAGAAAGCAGGTCATAAGCCGGGTTCTGTTCATCTCAATTAAGATGGGCAATCATCTATCTAGGACTGGAATTACTTCACAGCCTCAAGCGGCGCCTAAAAGTAGATTTTTAAATGGTCATGAATCTACTAAGCCTTGCTCCCCGCTGGGGTTTACCTAGCCAACACTTCTCAATGTTGCTGGTGCGCTCTTACCGCACCCTTGCACCCTTGCCATACTGAAAAAGTATTAGGCGGTATGTTTCTGTGGCACTATCCTCACGGTTACCCGCACTGGGAATTACCCAGCAAGCTTTACCATATGGGAGCCCGGACTTTCCTCAAAAAAGTTTTATTTTCAAAACGAAATAAAACTTTTTTGCGATTGCCTCTCCTGCTTTCCTTTAGCATAATGCCTAGTACCCCAAAAAACATCTCTTGGGGCTGTAGCTCAGTAGGATAGAGCAACGGTTTCCTAAACCGTAGGTCGTGGGTTCGACTCCCTCCAGTCCCGTTAAAGTTAATAAACTATATGTAGTATGTGTGCAAATGTGCAACTCTCTAGCTAGCGTGTATTTAGTAATAAAGCTTTTATGGCTAAGCTTCACGATATGCGTCTAAAACTCTTAATCCAACAAGAGCATGAACGTATTTCTAAATCTCAACCTAATGATTTAGACCTTTCAATAGTTCAAGCAAGATGTCTTTGTTGGCTTTCTTTATTAGCAGAGGCTCATGAAGATCAAGCAAATGATGCCGAGAAGAGAGGAGATGCCGAACAGGCAATGGGATGGTTTGCAGACTCAATGAGATTAAGAGATGTGATTAATTTGGTTACTAGTATTGAAATACCTTTACCTGACAGCCCTGAGTCTCTTGATGAAAATGACGAATTATTGGACGGGCCTACAATCATGCCTAAATAGTGTATAAATATAAATACAGTTATTTATTTGTTTGAAAGAAGAACCTTGTCAATGCCCAGATTGTCAGAGATTCTATAAAAAACATGATCGTTTAATTTGAGAATTTCCTACTTTTAAAGAACAACATAAATTCAATTGGGCATCTATCCAGTCTTTTAGAACTCTTTGTAGTAAAGTTTCTAAAGAATCACAAACGCAACTATCTAAGAAATATCATGAAGATGACCATAGCAAAGTTAATAAAAATATTGTTGATATAGAAATTAATGATGCTATAGATGAACTTGAAAATGTTAATACTTATTTATATTTTATTGAAGCTTTGATAGAGAGAATTTTTGATATAAAAGTTTCTGAAAATATTGAAGTCAATTTAAAGAAGTTTCCAAAAAGTTGGCTCCTGATCCGCTAAATATAGATAGATTAATTTTAAATAGATTATTTCATCATACTCCAGATTTACCTGATAAGAATAATTCTAAATAGTCACTTCTTCAATATCACATGTAATTTCAACTGGCATAGGTGAGACTTTCCAAATAGATTCACAATATTCTCTAATTGATCTATCTGAAGAAAAATATCCTGATCTTGCTGTATTTAATAGAGCCATTTTATTCCAATCTTTTTTATTATTCCAAAAGTTACTAACTTCATCTTGCTTATTTAAATATTCTTCGAAATCAGCCATTACGAAAAACGGATCATTTCCAGTCAAGCTATTTAATAAAGGCTTGAATAACTCTTTGTCTCCATTACTAAAATGACCTATTTCTATTAAACGAATTACTTCTTTTAATTCAGGACATTTGTCAATGAAAGACTTGGGAGAATAGCCATTATTTTTTAAGTTCATTATTTCACTTTCAGTCTTTCCGAAAAGGAAGAAATTTTCTTTCTTAACTAGATCTCTCAATTCTACATTTGCTCCATCGAGAGTTCCTATAGTCAAGGCTCCATTCATAGCAAATTTCATATTACCTGTACCTGAAGCTTCTTTACCAGCAGTTGAAATTTGTTCAGATAGATCTGTTGCAGGATATACTATTTCTCCGAGCTTTACATTATAGTCAGGCAAGAAAACTACTCTTAAAAGACCATCCATATCAGGGTCTGAATTGACTACATCTGCGATACCATTGATAAATCTGATCATCAATTTAGCCATAAAGTATCCTGGAGCAGCTTTACCTCCAAAAATTACTGTTCGTGGAGCTTTATAGTTACTTGTCCCATTTTTTATTCTTAAATACTGAGCAATAATTTGCAAAGCATTTAAATGTTGTCTTTTGTATTGATGAATTCTTTTTACCTGAACATCAAACATACTTGAAGGATCAACAAGTATTCCTGTCTTCGAATGTATAAAGCTAGCTAGCTTACGTTTTCCGATCAATTTAGTTTCTTCGAATTTTTGAAGGAAATTTGAATCATCTTTTTTCTTTTCTAAGTTCTTCAAAAGTTCCATATTGGTTATCCAATTTGGACCTACCTCTTTTTCTAATAAATTGGATAATGATGGATTTGCTAATGCAACCCATCTTCTAGGAGTTACCCCATTAGTTACATTTGTAAATTTTTCTGGCCAAAGGTCTGCAAATTCTGGAAGAAGTTGCCTCTTGATAAGATCTGAGTGAAGCGCAGCAACTCCGTTAATATGATGAGCTCCAATAGTAGCTAAATGAGCCATTCTCACAGACTTGGCACCTTCTTCATCAATTATGGATAGTTTTTGCAAGATCTTGTCGTCACCTGGATAACGAAGTCTTAATTGCTGTAAAAATCTCCAATTGATTTCGTAAATAATTTCTAAATGACGAGGAAGTAAATCACTAAAAAGACTTAAATCCCATTTTTCCAATGCTTCAGGAAGCAATGTATGGTTTGTATAAGCTACTGACGAAGTCGTTATATTCCATGCCTTATCCCAACCTACTTGATACTGATCTATTAATAGCCTCATCAATTCAGCTACTGCAATAGCAGGATGAGTATCATTTAACTGGACAGTCCAATGTTTAGCAAATTCTGTTATTGGGATAGATCTTTTTTCAAGACTTCTCAACATATCTTGGAGAGAACAACTAACAAAGAAATGTTGTTGTTTGAGTCTTAATCTTCTACCTTCATCAGTTCCATCATTTGGATAGAGAACTTTTGATAAAGTTTCAGAAGCAACTTTTTCTTCTACTGCACCATAATAATCACCAATATTAAAAGCATAAAAATCAAAACTTTCTGTTGCGTCAGCTCTCCATAATCTTAATCTGTCACAAGTATTTACCCTATAGCCTAATACTGGAACATCATGAGGAACACCTATTGCATGTTCTGAAGGAACCCATCTTGATCGGTAGTTGCCTTTGTCATCTCTATAACTTTCAGTTCTCCCTCCAAAACCAACAAAACAAGATTCATCAGGTTGAGGTAATTCCCATGGCCACCCACCTTTAAGCCACTTATCAGTAACTTCCACTTGCCAACCATCTCTAATTAACTGGTTAAATATCCCAAATTCGTACCTTATGCCATAACCAACTGCAGGAACTTGTAAAGAGGCTAAAGATTCCATATAACAAGCCGCAAGTCTTCCGAGACCTCCATTACCTAACCCTGGTTCTTCTTCTACTTCAAGGATTGTTGATAATGATTCTATCCCAAACCTTTTTAAAGCATCTTCTGCTTCTTGGGTTATTCCGAGATTTAATAAGTTATTACTTAATTGAGGACCTATTAAAAATTCTGCAGATAAATAAGCTACTGTTTTTTGAGGTTTTTTTCTTATTACTTCTTGACTAGCTAAATATCTAGTCATTAATCTATCTTTAACTGCGTAACTTAGAGCCATGTACAAGTCATGAGGACTTGCGGAAGTTGCTAATTTGCCAAGAGTAAAGAATAAGTGCGCTGTCATTCCTTTAAAAAGCGCATCAGAATCCATTCCAGCTTTCTCAGGATCTAGATAGCAGCCAGGAGTAGGCAAGCGTAGATCGAAGGGTTCGTTGGTGTTCATTGGATTTAACATATAATTGAGAATAGCCAGTTTTGTAAAAAATTATTTGTTGTAACTTCAGATCCACACTTGTTGAGTATTTTTGCTTTTTTTTACATACTTGGTAAAGTGGGCCCTCCATAAACTATCTTCCAAAGAGATAGTTTAATTTTTCTCGTATCTATAATGTATCCTTTACTTGCTGAATTAAGTGCACATGATTTAGAAGTTGCTGAGACACTCATAGGAGTAATTAGATTTCTATTGATTTTTTTAGCTGCTAGAGCATTAGCTGAAGTATTAGTAAGACTAAGTTTACCTACTATTGTCGGAGAGCTTTTAGCAGGAGTTGTTATAGGAGCATCTGGTTTCCATTTATTAATACCACCCTCTGCTCATACAGAATTAAATCAAGGGTTGGTAAACTTTATAAGTTCGTTGGCATCAATACCGCCAGAAGTTGTTCCTGACGTATATTTTGAGAGTTTCCCTTCTCTGCAAGCTGTTGCAACACTTGGATTATATGCGCTACTTTTTTTAACAGGATTAGAAAGTGAATTAGAGGAATTAGTTGCAGTTGGTGCGCAAGCTTTTACAGTTGCTATGGCAGGGGTGATTTTGCCTTTTGCTTTTGGTACTTTTGGATTAATGTTTATTTTCCAAGTTGATCTTATTCCAGCAGTATTTGCAGGAGCTTCAATGACGGCTACAAGTATTGGTATTACGGCAAGTGTTTTTGGTGAATTAGGATATTTAAAAACTAGGGAAGGTCAAATCGTTATTGGAGCAGCAGTTTTAGACGATATTTTAGGTATTGTTATTCTTGCGGTAGTTGTAGCTCTTGCTGCTGGAGGGTCTTTAGAAATAGCCCCAATAGTTAAATTAGTCGCAGCAGCTGTTGTATTTGTAATTGCAGCTATTGCATTAAGTCGTACAGCAGCACCTGGATTTGATTGGCTTCTTGATAGATTGAAAGCACCTGGAGCAGTAGTTGTAGCCTCTTTTGTGATACTTGTTTTATGTTGTTTTGTCGCTACAGCGATAGGTCTTGAAGCAGCTTTAGGAGCTTTTGCAGCTGGTTTAATTCTTAGTAGTTCTAAGAATAACCATGCTATCCAGCAATCAGTTTTGCCATTGGTTTCATTATTCGCGACCATCTTTTTTGTGTTGGTAGGGGCTGGTATGGATTTATCAGTTATTAATCCACTTGATCCAGCAAGTAGGTCTGCTCTTGTTGTGGCAGGATTTTTATTAGTTGTGGCAATTATTGGAAAAATTGCTGCTGGATGGGTTTTCTCAAGCGATAAGCCTACAAATAGATTAGTTGTAGGTTTAGGAATGATGCCTAGAGGAGAAGTGGGATTAATTTTTCTTGGATTAGGAACAAGCGCTAAGCTTTTAACTCCATCCCTTGAGGCAGCAATTTTATTAATGGTCATTGGTACAACATTCTTAGCTCCTGTTCTATTAAGAATTGTTTTGAAAGATAAGCCTCCTGGTGGTGATAATAAAATTTCAGATGATGTTGCGGCTGATCCAGTAGGTCTTCTTTAACGAATAATTTTATTAGAATTAATAAATATAATTTTTTGAATAAATGGAAAAACCGACGTTAATAAGTGATGAGGTAAATTATGCATGGAATTTCTTGAACTATCCAATACATACTATTACTGCACAACCTAAAGAAGAAAATCCAAAATCATGTGCAATTTTGTTGATACATGGTTTTGGAGCTTCCACTGATCATTGGCGTTTTAATATCCCTGTTTTGAGTGATAAATATGAAGTTCATGCAATAGATCTTTTGGGGTTTGGAAAAAGTCCCAAGCCAACAGATGTCCAGTATTCAAGTCATCTTTGGAAAGATCAAGTTGCAACATATGTGAAAGAAGTAATTAAAAAACCAACATTTATTGTTGGTAATTCTTTAGGTGGCTATGCATCTCTAGCAGCAAGTGCAGAACTAAAAGAATTATCTGCTGGAGTAGTGTTACTTAATGCTGCTGGAATGTTTAGTGAAGAAAAAGTATCAAATAATAGCTTTTTACAAAAATCTTTAAAAACTTTCTTTGAAACATTTTTGCGAGGCAATATTTTTATTCAAAGAACTATATTTGAAAGCATGAGACGAAGAGTCAATATAAAAAAAGCATTAAACAATGTTTATAAAAACCAAACTAATGTTGATGATTATCTTATTGATTCAATTAGAAAACCTTCTCTTGATCCAGGTGCCTTTAATGTTTTTAAAAGTGTTTTCAATCCTGCAGGTGTCCAAGGAGAACCATTTGATAAATTATTCAAAAAGTTGAAATCTCCACTTTTACTCCTATGGGGAGGTAAAGATCCTTGGATGAACACAGCAAGCAAAAGACTTCTTTATAAAAAATATGCTCCTGAAAATACTAAAGAAGTCATTCTTGATGCTGGTCATTGTCCTCATGATGAAGTCCCCGAATTAGTTAATCAACATATACTTGACTGGATTGATTCTTTGTAGAGAGATTTTTGTGAAAGTTAATTCCGTTGATAATAAAAAAGGTATTTATGTTTTTCAATTAGACGAAAAAAATTATATTAAATTTTGTCCTAAGAGAGGTGGGCTTATAACCAACTGGGTTTCTGAAGGAAAAGAAATATTATATTTTGATGAAAAAAGATTTATTGATAAAACAAAAAGTATCAGAGGAGGAATCCCAATACTGTTTCCGATTTGTGGAAATCTTGATATCCCCAATTCTTTATTTGGAAAAAATTATATGCCATTTACGCAACATGGGTTTGCAAGAGATTTAAAATGGCAACACTGCCTAAATGAGCAAAAAAATTCTCTTTTTTTGATTTTACAAGATACTGAAAAAACAAAAACTTTTTATCCATTTAATTTTGAGCTCAAAATTGAGGTTTCTTTAAACATTAATTGCTTAAAATTTATTATTAATATTAAGAACAAAACTAATATTGAGATGCCAATAAATTTTGGATTGCATCCTTATTTTAATATTTCAGATTTTAAAAACTTAAATTTTATAGATAACCCGCTAAATTGTCAGGATCAAAAAAATAATTTCTTGAGAAATACTTTTGACGAGTTAAAAAATATTAATAATGGAATTGATTTACTCATGTATACCTCAGGAAGAAGTTCTTTCCAAGATAATTTTTTTAAAAGACAAGTTACTTTAATACATCCTTCGCCTTTTGATTTGGGTGTGATTTGGAGTGATCCTCCCAGGAAAATGGTATGTCTTGAGCCATGGACTAGTCCACGCAATTCTTTAGTTAATGGATTAAGGAAAATTTCGATTCCTCCAAATTCCTCCCAAATACTAGATACCTCAATACTAATAAATACTTTGAAGTAACTACTGATAATTATGAAAGTTATAGTGATCGATGATGATCCAACAGGTTCTCAAACAGTAAATAATTGTTTATTGCTTCTGAAATGGGATTATTCTACTTTAATTAAAGGATTTCAAAGCAAATCTAATTTATTTTTCATTTTGGCTAATACTAGGTCTTTATCAGAAGATGACGCAAAATTAAGATTAGTAGAAATTTGTAATGCCCTTAAAAAAGTTATCTCAAAGGAATCATATAAAGAGGAATTTATTTTTGTAAGTAGAGGTGATTCCACCCTTCGTGGTCATAATTTTTTAGAGCCTAAAATTATGAACGATTGTCTAGGACCTTTTGATGCTACCTTCCATATTCCAGCATTTATTGAAGGTAAAAGAATGACAATTGATGGAGACCATTTTGTTGATAATGTTCCTGTAAGTCAAACGATTTTTGCCAAAGATAAAATTTTTGGATACAAAACAAGTAATGTCAAACAATTATTATTTCAGAAATGTAAATCTCAAATTAAATTTAATGATATTCAAAATTTAAAAATATCCGAATTAAAAGTACTTGAAAGTAAAGAAAAAAATATTGTTTTTAATAAGATCAGAAATTTAAAAGAAAATTCTCATGTAATTGTTGATATTGAGAATTATTCACAACTTCAAAAGTTTTCATTATCAATAAAAAAACTAAGTAAACAAAAGAAATTTCTCTTTAGGACCGCTGCAAGTTTTATAAGTTCAATTTCTGCTGTAAAAGATAATCCTAAAGAACCATTTTTTTACTCCTTTATTAGAAGAAAAAATCCTGAAAAAAAATTTCTTCCAGGATTTTTAGTAATTGGATCTTATGTAGAACTTACAACAATGCAACTAAAGGAAGTCTTAGAAATAAGTGATTGTATACCAATAGAATTGAATGTTTTTGAATTTCTCAGAATTTCTAAATTAAAAAGTAATCAGGATCAATTGGATTTTTTTAAAAACAAATTATTAGCGCAAATCAGATCTATATTAAAGCAAGAAAATACTCCCGTTTTATTTACCTCAAGAAAAGAAGTCTCTCTAGCTAAGAACGATGAGCAAGTAAATTTTTATAATTCTCTTGCTCATTTTATTTCTGAATTAGTTTCAGATTTGAAAAATGAAATAGGGTATTTAGTATCTAAAGGGGGAATCACGTCAAATGTAATTCTCAGTAATGGATTTAAAGCAAATTATGTTTATTTGCAAGGACAAATAATTACTGGGGTTTCTTTAGTTACTTTTAAACTTGAAAATGATGAGGATCTTCCAATCGTGACATTTCCTGGAAATATTGGTAACCAAGATTCATTGGTAAAAGTATGGAGAATTTTAGAAAATAAACATAATTCTTCCAATTAAAAATTTGAGATAATTGCTTCAGCAAAACCACTACAGGATAGGGGTGCTACATTTGGTTCCATTAAGCGTGCTAGATCATAGGTGACTTTTTTTTCTTCAATAGCTTTACTAATTCCAGATGTCACAAGCTCCGCTGCTTCATTCCAACCAAAATATTCAAGCATCATTACTCCACTAAGAATTACCGAACCCGGATTAATTTTGTTTAATCCTGCATGTTTTGGAGCTGTTCCATGCGTTGCTTCAAAAATTGCGGAATTATCTCCAATATTAGCTCCGGGAGCCATACCTAGGCCTCCCACAATTGCAGCAGCAGCATCAGAAACATAATCTCCGTTTAAGTTCAAAGTAGCAAGTATAGAATATTCTTGAGGCCTTGTTTGAATTTGTTGGAAAATACTGTCTGCAATTCGATCATCAACCATAATGAGTTCTTTCCATTTATTATTTCCATGAGAATTTGATATTGAGGCTATTACTTCTTTAATTTCTTCGCAAATAAATGCTTTTTTATTACTTGTTAGCTTGTCATAGCCTGGCTCTATCTTTCTGGCATTATTTTCGATTGTAATTTCTGGATTTTTGTGAATATTGTCTAAAATCCAGCTTTCTCTTTCCGTAATGCAGTCTGCTCTGAATTCATTTACTGCTAATTCATATCCCCAATCTCTAAAGGCACCTTCTGTATATTTCATAATATTGCCTTTATGAACAAGAGTTACATGCTTTTTATTCCCTGATAATCTTTTTGCATGTTCTATGGCCTTTCTTATATGCCTTTGACTTCCTAATTTACTTACGGGTTTTATCCCAATACCTGAACCGTCCGGTATTGATCTATTTTTTAAATTTTTGCTATTTGGAATGACAACATTATTTAGATGATTAATTAAATCAATACATGTATGATCATCGGCTTCCCATTCAATACCCATATAAATATCTTCTGTATTTTCTCTATAAACAATTACGTCTAAATTTTGTGGATTTTTATGAGGACTAGGAGTCCCTGAATAGTATTTACAAGGTCTAACACAGCTATATAAGTCAAAAATTTGTCTTAAAGCGACATTTAAAGATCTAATTCCCCCTCCGATAGGAGTTGTTAATGGGCCTTTAATTGCAACTCCAAAGTGTCTTATTGCTTCAATAGTATCCTGTGGTAAATAGTTGTAAGTTCCGTATATTTCGCAAGCTTCGTCGCCAGCATATACTTTGAACCAATTTATTTTTCTTTCATCTCCATAACTTTTTTTTATTGCTTCATCAAGAACAAGTTGAGTAGCTGGCCAAATATCTACCCCAGTACCGTCACCTCTTATATAAGGGACAATAGGATTATTAGGAACATTAGGCTTACCTTGATTAAAAGTAATTAACTCTCCTTCTGTGGGTAAATTTAATTTTTCAAATTTAGGCATAGCACTTGATTGAATAGTAAAAAAGTCAATTAATAAAATATTTTTGTATCTTAAATTGAAATTAAGGATATCCTTTAAAAACTAGAAATTAATTATTCAAATGTGAATAGATAATAGTTTGTTAATCAGCATTTCAACATCTTTGTTAAAAGAAAAAGAATTTAATAAGCAAGGTTGAAGAAATTATGTCAACTTCAATCAAAGGTTTATTACCGCTTATGAATGCAAGTTCAAATGTTAGCAATCTTGAAATAGCTAATAAGGTAGCTACTACCGCAGCATTGTTTCGTAAATATTTCCCAGATGCGAGTGTTAATTTTAGTCCATGGGATAAAGCAAATGATAGAGATAGGTTTGATACCCTTGATTTTTCTTTCCATTTTCCAGGTTGGAGTCCAAGTATAGAATGTAGAGCAGTTTTACTTCAGTTGAGAATTGAAAATAATTGTGAAAATGGAGTACCTAAGTTGTTAGGAATAATAATGCGCGGAATGATAATTCCTGCTGAAAGATGGAGAGTAGCTACTATAGGGGAGTGGGAGATGACGGGGACACATTTACCTCAGCAGGAACAAAAGGATAATCTTTTTTTAGTTTGTAAAGAACTTTACAATTTATTCTCTACAACATCCACGAGTAACAAAAATTAGCTGTTTTATATATTTTCCTTGTAGATTAAATATATGTACAATTCCGATAATAGATAAATGACAGTTGCTCTTGCAGGACAATTGAGAGAAGGAACAAAGAAATCCCATACTATGGCTGAAAATACTGGCTTTGTTGCTTGTTTTTTGAAAGGCGTTGTTGAAAAAAAATCCTACAGAAAACTGATAAGTGATTTATATTTTGTTTATGAAGCTATGGAAGAAGAAATTGAAAGATTGATTCAAGAGGAACATCCCGTAATAAAACCTATCGGTTTTAAATCACTTTTTAGAAAAGAAACACTTGCAAATGATCTCAAATTTTATTTTGGAGATAATTGGCAGAATGAAATTAATATTTCTAAATCAGCAAAAGAATATGTCAACAGAATTCACTTGGTAGCAAAAAAATCTCCTGAATTACTAGTTGGCCATCACTATACCCGCTATATAGGAGATTTATCTGGCGGCCAAATTTTAAAAAAAATAGCCAAAAGAGCTTTAAATTTAGATGGAAATAACGGGTTAAATTTTTATGAATTTAAGAATATTGATGATGAAAAAAAATTTAAAGAAGAATACTCTAAGACTCTCAATCAGCTCCCAATAAATCAAAACATCGCTGATCAAATAATTGATGAAGCTAATCAAGCTTTTACTTATAATATGAAAATGTTTAAGGAGCTTGAAGGTAACTTAATAGCAGTATTAGGAAAAATTGTCTTTAATTATCTTACAAAGAAAGTTAGGAAGGGGAGTACAGAAACTTAATATCTATGTTTGAATCATTAAAAAATTTTGTGAAGACCAATATTGAAGATTTAGATGGTAAAGAATTAGAAATATCAAAAGAATTCAAAGAACATCATAATAAAGACTCGAAATATATTATTAAAAATTGGATTTTTGAATCCCAACAATATAGAAAGTGGAGAATTACTAAATTAGATGGAGGAGATAAGCTCCAGGTTTTTAACACTGTTGCTTATCCAAATTTCAAAAGTGAGTTTCCTATATTAGGTGCTGATATTTTATGGTTTGGAACTTCTCAAAAATTATTGGCTATTTTTGATTATCAACCATTAATTCAAGAAACAAATTATCTTCAGAAATATTGCTCAAGTTTAGATTTTATAAAAAATCAGTATCCTGTATTTGATAATCATAAAATGAAAAATATATATGATTCAAAAAAATATTTTTCGCCATGGGTAATGATTTGTAGAGGAAATAAATTAAATCTTGATAGAGATTTAAATAATATTTTTTATTCCTTTGTTAGTAATTATTTAACAATTAATAAACTTCATCAAAATAATCAATTTTTGGATTTGGAACAAATAAAAAATAATCAAATAGATTACGATAAATATAGTGCTGAAAAAGATCCTGCTGACAAGTTATTTAAAACATTTTTTGGTCAAACTTGGACTGAAAATTTTATTAATAATTTTCTTTTTACATTAAATCATTAACACCTAGAATAAATGCTAATTCAAAATACTATTTTTTACAGTCATGAATGGCGATGGGCCAAATTTATAAAATTCTTAATTTCTCAGTTAGCCAAATATCATTGCGTAGAATATAAAATACCTTCTGATTTTTCTTACAAAGAGTCAACCTATGGTTCAAAAAAATCAAAAAATAATATAAATCTTTTCACATGGGGAGCAACTCACCAGAAAAGAATTAACTTTGCAAGAGCTGTATGTATTAATAGTCCAAATTACTCTGTTTTGAATTTTTTAATTATCCCAAATACTTCTTATAACGTTCCATTCCTTGGTATAGATTTTGTTTCTTTACCTAAAAGTCATTTATTAGTTTTAGATTTTCAGCCATCTTTAAAAGTCGAAAATCAGTTTAATTCTGAATTACTAGAACAACTAATAAAACTTAAAAAATCATGTCATTTAACTCTACCTATAGCTGAAAGAATGTCTGAAGATGTAGCAAAATTTTTTTCCCCAGGATTGATTTGGTCTAGATTACCAAAGCAACAAGATAGTGATAATTTGATAGAAAATCAGCTTTATGATTCATTCAAAGAATATTTAAATTTGTATCTAAAAACTCTTTTTGAAAGTGAGGAAGTTGGGCAAGGTTTACAAAAAGAGTTAATTAATGGTCAAAATGATTATTTGAACTATAGAAGGGATAAAGACCCAGCAAGGCCAATGTTATCAAGTTTATTTGGTAAGGATTTTACAGAATCCTTAATTAATAAAGTATTATTTTCTACAAATAAAGTTTTATAATTTTGGATATTTTAGAATAGATGAAAAAACAATCAGTTCTTTTTGTATGTTTAGGTAATATTTGTAGGTCTCCTGCCGCCGAAGCTATATTTCTAGATTTAATTAATAAAAAAGGACTAAATGAAAGTTTTATTGTTGATTCTGCAGGGACTGGTAGTTGGCATATAGGGAAGAAGGCTGATACTAGAATGAGAATAGCTTCACGAAAAAGGGGCGTAGAAATCTTTAGTAGAGCTAGACAAATAAATTCTAATGATTTTGAAAAGTTTAACTATATAGTTGCTATGGATGATTCAAATTATGAAAATATTATTTATATGAGATCTCGAAAATCATTATCTGATTTTGCATCAATAAAAAAGATACAAAATTTCAGATCAATTTTTCAAGAGCTAGAAGTCCCGGATCCTTACTTTGGAGGAGATGATGGATTTGATAATGTCCTTGATATTTTAGAAGACTCTGTCAGTGGTTTTCTAGATACTATTTGTTAATTTATTCGAGTTGAATCTCTTTAGGAATGTTTAAATTGTAGATGTTAACAATTTTTTCTACTACTTCATTAATTGAATATCCGTCAGTAATAAGTTCAATTGCATCGTTTGCTTTTTTAAGAGGAGAAATTTTTCTTGTTGAATCCTCAAAATCTCTTTTTATTATCAGTTCTCTTAATTGATTGAAGTCTATTTTTTCATTCCCTCTTAATTCTAATTCTGACTTTCTTCTTTTAGCTCTTTCGTCAATACTAGCTGTTAGGAATATTTTAAGTTCTGCATCTGGGAAAACTGTTGTTCCTATGTCTCTACCTTCAGCCACTAAGCCTCCAGATTGGCCAATTTTTCTTTGCTCATTAACCAAAAATTCTCTCACTTTTTTTATTGTCGAAATTTTAGAAACAATCGAACTTATTTCTTGTGAACGAATTTCTTCAGTTACGCAAAAATTATTTATAAATACATCTTGCTGAGAAATAGAATTTGACTTAAAAATAATAGAAATATTATTAAGAATTTTTTTTAGTTCTGACTCTTTAGCATAATCAATCTTCTCTTTTTTAAAGAGCCAACTTATTGCTCTGTACATTGCTCCAGTATCTAGATATAAAAGATTTAACTCCTTGGCAATTAACTTTGTTATGGTACTTTTACCTGAACCAGCTGGCCCATCAATTGCAATAATTGGCTTTCTTTTCATAAGAAAAACGTGATCAATTAATCTTGTTTTTCCACATTTTATCGCACCTGCTAAAATTGAAATATTATCGTTTGCTTGAACTTTTTTCAAGCTGTAGGGATGTAAATGTTCTAAATATTCAATTGAAATATTTTTTGATTTGAGTTTGTTTGTTAGTTGTTTTAAGTCAATCTTTTTATCCTTTTTAAAAATTATTTTTGAATTTGACAGTTCTTTTGAGAATAATTTGAGAGTTTTCCTTTCATTTTCAGATAAATGCTTATTACGCGAACTAAAAGGGACCCCATCAGAATCTCTTTGAGTAGGGACTGGGATAACTTTTATGTTGAATTTTTTTTCTTCTATCAGGTTTTTTATGATTAATAGTTGTTGCCAGTCTTTTTCTCCTAAAAAAAGATTTTTGGGTTGTACTAGTTTAAGTAATCTATAAACAACAGTGCAAACCCCATCAAAATGTCCCATTCTTGTAAGCCCACATAAAGCTGAAGATAATTCTTTAGAGGCTTTCAAATAACTTATGCTTTTAATATTTTCGGGATAGATATCAATTATATTTGGAATAAAAATTGCATCTGCCCCATTGGAAAAAGCAACTTCAATATCTTTATCAACAGTTTTTGGATAGCTTTCAAGGTCTTCTTTGCTATCAAATTGAAGTGGATTAACAAAAATACTTACTAAGTTAGTATTGCAATTTGAGCTTTTTGCAGTTGAGATT
>QCSX01000017.1 GCA_003209065.1 Prochlorococcus sp. AG-670-N10 | reverse complement strand
TTTTTAATAGCATTTGCTTTCTCTGCTCCTTTTTTCTTATTTCTTAGAGAAAGAAGAATAATTGAAATAGAAAAAAAATAAATATTATTTATATAAAACTTTTAAAATGATTTCTTAAATATCATCACAAACATTAAAAAGCAAATAAATGAAATAGCTACCCACATAATCGATGCATACCCAAAAAGATCTAGTACCCTCCCAGAAATAAATGGTCCAAAAAAATATCCCATTGCAAAACATTGTGATAACAGTGCTAGTGCATAACCTTTTTTATTTGTAGGGGCAATACTGAAAACAACATCTGTAGATGTTGGTAGGAAGGCAGATGTGCCTAAACTTATTAAGACGATTGCAAAAAACACGAAATAAAAAGCTGCAATATTTAAATAACTAGAAATAAATAACAACAGTGAGGCGAAAGAAAAGTTGATTAAGCTAAATTTCAATCCAAATAATTTTCCTTTTTTTGATATCCATGAACCAATTGGCCATTGTAAAAATAATAATAAAATTAACTGAAAAGAAATTATAAAACTAATAACTTGTTCATTTAAGACATCTCTAATGACTCCACCCTTAACAAGATCAAGCGGTAATGTTACCTGAATTAAAGCAAGAGATGTAGTTATCAATATCACAGATAAAACTATTATGGTTGTATTTTTATTCCATCTCTTTTGATAAATTTTAACTTCATCTAAAGCCTTTTTTTGAGAGTTCTCTAAAGTTTTTTTTATAGACTTTTTATTTCTTAAAATCAAAAAAATAATTGTAAGCATGCAAAATATATCATTAAAAAAAATCGATTTGAGATAAATAAAATTATTCATAAATCCACCAATAAACACTCCTAAAAATATCCCCAAAGCCTCAGAAGTTCTAACGAGGGCATAAGCTTTTCTTGTATCAATAGGTTGACAAAAATATGGGACTACAAATTCTGCAGTAGGCCAATATATCCCAGCGGCTGCCCCAATAAAAGCTTGACCAAGGATGTAAAAGTAAATATCTTTTGAAATAATTAAACAAAATCCTGCAGCAATACTTATGAATGAAGAGATAACTAAAGGATTTTGAATTTTGCCTGTTTTATTTAGGTAATTCCCAGTAACTATTCTTGTTAAAGTACCTATGATTGCTGATATCGTAAAACCTAGACCAATTTCTGTTGCTGACAATCCAATATTATTAAAAATAAGGGATGTTAAATAAATCACGCCTCCTGCTCCAAATGAAGCAAAAAATCTTATTTTAGTAATTAATCTTAAATGAAAGGGAAATTGACTCCACCAAAGTTTACTTGTAAGAAATTTATTAGGAATAAACACAATTGAAATTCATTTTTATACTTTTTTTAAGTTTCTTTAGTTTTTGTTCAGCAAAAGATGTAATAGCGGCTGAAAAGATAAATATCAAGTTCGAAGAGATGTCAATCCCTTTAACTATAGATCAGTTATTAAACTTAGAGAATTATAAGGATGATTCTACAGAAGTAATAGACTGGTTTAAGCAAAATGGATTTTTAAAAGTATTTGAGATATCAAAATTTTTAAAATTCCCAGTATTTAAAGAAGAAAGTTTAAACAGGCAAGTATTAAGAAGTTGGGTAGGTAGAAAGATTCTTTCAGAATTAAGTAATACTATTTTGGTTCCCAATGACAAAGATGGTATTAAGGTTTTTAATACAATAGAAAGTTTGTTGGAAGTCAAAAATGAAGTTTCGACTTTGGACATTATAAAGGCATTACCTTCAGAAGAAATTTCATTAGATATTGATAATTTAATTTTAATAATTTCTTCATGGAAAAAGGAATTAGCAAAACAACAAATTCTAAACCTAAAATTAAAATCATTAGAAATAACCAATAACTCTTTTTCCAAGAAAAAAATATATAAAGGGGATTCAGATCTTATAAAAATTAATAAGAAAATTTATTCGCCTCATAGAGGTGAGCCTTTAAAAATTGAATTATGGAAAAATAAGAAAACCAAATCAAATAAAGATCTAATTATATTTATGCCAGGACTTGGAGGAAATATTGATAATTTCAGATGGATTGGCATTGAATTAAGTAAGAGAGGTTGGCCCGTATTATTTATAGACCATAAAGGAAGTAATTCAGAGGCTTTTTTGGAAGTTATCGAAGGTACTAATTCAATTCCAACTAGTGCTGACTTTTTCTTATACCGTATCAAAGATTTAGATGCAGTAATAAAAGCTCATAATAATGGGAAATTAGGATTAGCCAATGATTCATATATTTTAATGGGACATTCATTAGGAGCTTTAATAGCTTTTTTATATGAAGGTGATTTACCTAAAGATGACTTTGAAAAAAGATGTGATTTAGCTTTAAAAGATTTTGCAATAACAAATTTATCAAAATTAGTCCAATGTCAATTAAACGAAATTCCATTACCCGAAATAATCAATTCAAAGAAAGCAAATGGAATTATAGGATTTAATTCATTTGGAAGCTTAATCTGGCCAAATGAAAAAAATTCTGGGATTGAGATTCCAGTACTGTTAATTGGAGGGACTTATGATCTTATAACTCCCCTAATAAGTGAGCAATTCAAAGTGTTTTTATCTACGACTAATAATCCCTTAAATAGATTCTTGATTATTGAGGGATCAAGTCATTTTTCACCAATAAGAATCAATGATAAGTATTCAGAAAATATCGAAAATAATGATATTTTTAAAATCAATAAATCTTTTATTGGATCTAATCCTTACTTTTTTCAAAATTTATCTTTAAAAGTTATCGTAGAGTTTTTAGAAAATATAAAAAATAATGAAAGCATTAAAGTTATAAAAAATCAAACTGAAAGCAATCTTGATTTTCATCTTTTAGATAGAAAGACTTTAAAAGCAATAATCAAAAATTAGTATTCAATTCGAGGATCTAATATAGCAATTAAAATATCCACAAAAAGATTTAATGAGACTATTAGTAGAGAGGTGATAATTACAATTCCTTGAACAACAGTATAATCCCGTTGGGAAATAGCTTCATGTAACCTTAAAGCTATACCTGGCCATGAAAAAGTAACTTCAAAAAGAAGCGCTCCTCCTGCTAAAGAAGCTATTGTTAAGCCTGAAATCGTAACAATAGGCAAAAGTGCATTAGGTAAAGAGTGATTTAAGATAATTTTCCTTCTTGAAATTCCTCTGCATAAAGCTGCATTTACATAATCACTTTTTAGTGTCCTGTCTAAATTTATTCTTAAAGATCTACTAAAAATTCCGCTCAAAAGAAACCCAAGAGTTATTGAAGGAAGCGCAAGATGATATAAGCTTTCTCTTAAATAGATAAGATTATTATTTAGAAGACTATCTAAAACTAGAAAACCTGTAATTTTAGGCTGGCTATAAGTGATTGGGAACCTCCCACCAATTGGAAAAATTCTTAAATATACCGAAAATATTAATTGAGCTAAAATTGCCCCCCAGAAAGGTGGAATTGCATATGAAGAAATTCCTATTACTCTAGCTATGTAGTCTCCTTTTTTTCCTTTATTTTTTAAACCAAAAAAACCAAGCGGAAAGCCTATAACGATTGCAAAGAATATTGAAAAGATACCTAGTTCTACACTCGCTGGCAATGATTTAAGAATAATATCAAGAACCGGTTCTTGAGTACTTAAAGATTCTCCAAAATTTAAATGCAAAATATTATTAATGTAAGAAAGATATTGACTAAGAAGAGATTCATTTAACCCTAATTTATATCTAAGAATTTCTCTTGAAGCTTCATTAGCTCCAGATCCTAAAATTGCGTCAACTGGGTCTCCTGGCGCAACTCTCAACAAAATAAAAACTAATGTAGATATAATCCACAACATTAAAGGTATTAAAGAAATCTTTAATAAAGAATAATTTAAAAGTTTATTAAGTTCTCTACTCATTAATGAATTTGAGATCACTCATTAAAATAATTCCTGCACCATTAAAAATAGGTTTTGAAATTTCATTTTGCGACCAAGCTTTTTGAGATGAAATCCATATTGGAATATAAGGTATTGATTCTGAAGCTATTTTCTCTATTTCAATTAATTTCGCTAATCTTTCTTCGCCTTTTAAATTTTCGCTATCAAGAAATAAATCTTCTACTTTATTTGACCCCCAAAAACTACCGCTGTAAACTGATTCCCCTTTTTTACAGTTTTTATCTTCTATTTCACTACAACTTAGAAGGGGTGTTAAATATGCCTCGGGGTCAGAATAAGCACCTGTCCAATCAAGAATAACCGCTGTATATATCCCTAAATTAAGATTCTTATAAATAGTTGTGGACTCTACTCCGTTAAGTTGAATATTAATACATTCATTCAAAATATTTTTAATTTGTTCTTGCCAAGAAAGCGCAATCAGTTTATCAGCAGGTACGTTAGATCTATAAGTAAGAGGAAAATCTAAAACTTTCCCATTACAGTAACCTTCTTTTTCTAGTAAAACTTTTGCTTCTACGGGATCATATTTTGGCCATAATTCATTCTTATTTTTTTTATAAATTGGTGGAACAAGTGATCGTGATGGTTGCCTTAATCCATAACTAACTTTATCGCTAATGAAGTCTCTATTGAGACTTTTAGCTATAGCCAACCTTACATTAAGATTATTTAAGGGATAAGAATTTGTTCTTAGACTAATAAAACTTATTTCTGTTGCAGGACTCATTCCTTCTTTAATTTCTCTATTTATGCTTAATGTTTTTAAATTATTTCTTTGAATATCATCGATTGAATTTGATAAAAGAACATCAATTTGTTTACTTTTTAGAGCTCCGAAAAGAGAAGAAGAGTTGGAATATCCAATAAAATAGATACCTTCATTATTAGGTTTATCACCCCAATAATTTAAATTTGGATCAATTATTTGAATTTCATTTGAGAATTTCTTCAATATATATTTACCGGTACCAACAAATTTATCATTTAAAAATTTATCAGAATAATCTTTGTAATAAGTGGGTGAGATAGGTGTCAAATTTACAGCTGTAAGTAAACCATTAACAGAGCTTGATGGTTTGTTTAGATTAATAATTACCCTATATTCACTTGGAGTTTCTATAGATTTGATTTTATTCCCCAATATATAATTCATTGTTCCGATTCTTTTAAATCTTTCAAAAGAAAACTTTATAGCACTTGAATTAAATAAAGTTCCATCATGAAAAAGAACATTTCTTTTTAGATTTATTATTATTTGTAATTTATCTTTTGAAAAAATTGGCATTCCTGATGCTAATTCAGGAATTAATTCTCCTTCAGAATTTAATTCATATAAAGTATCACCAAGCGAACTTAATAGTTGTAGTGATTTAAGAGTACTTGCCCTAGCAGGATCTAAAGATTCAATTTTTCCGGAACTTGCAACTATAATTCTTTTGGACTTATTATTGGGAACGCAAGAATATTGTGATAAAGAAATAAAAAAAACGAATAAAGCTATTAAAAGATTATTGTTCATAACATTTGATTTTCAGAAATTTACTTTTTATTAAAAGTATCAGAGCAAAAGGTTTGAAGTGTAATTTGATTAATTTCCAAGGAGAATGTTTTGTTAACCTCCAAAGAAAAGGGCCACTCTCTTATCCAACAAACTTTACTCTCTTGATTAATTCCTACAACCTGAAATGTCTTTTGACTATTTTTAATTTTCACACACGCTCCTTTATAGAGGTTTTTACAACTGTTATTAGGATTAAATTTAAAATTATTTTTATTTTCAATTAATTTTGAAAAAATCATTACATAAATACATTTCCTCTCTTTGGTTTAACAAGCTAAAGAGAGATATGCAAATGTTTTTTTCAAATACAACTTAATTGGCTAGCAATTAATTCAACTTCAGAAAGTGCATTTATTTCCTTCTTTGATTTTTCAAATTTACCATTTGAGACTTCGTGAGTGATAACAACTATTTCTGCTTTATTTTCACTTGCATCTAATTGGACAATTGATTCTATTGATACATCATTCTTACCAAAAAGATCTCCAATCTTACCAATTACTCCTGGACTATCTAAACAAATAATTCTGAGATAATTCTTCTTTGATATTTGATTAAAATCAATGATATGACAGTCTCTCCAAAAATTAAAAGATAATAATGGATCAATGGATTTCGTATCATTTGTTAATGAAGACTGAAGATTTAAAATATCAGAAACAACAGAAGCCGCGGTTGGACCACTTCCCGCACCTGGTCCATACAACATTATTTCCCCTAATGGATCAGCATCTATAAGGATGGCATTATTTACACCATCAACCGCTGCTAAAGGATGAACTTTAGGGATTAAGGAGGGGGCTACCCAAATATTTAAGGAGAGTGAATCATTGACGTTTATATGATTTCTCTCAGAGAATGCTAAAAGTTTTATTTCGAAACCTAGTTTATTTGCATATTCAATATCCTTAATATCTATTTGATTAATACCCTCTGTACTAATTGAATCTCTATTAATTTTCCCTCCAAATGCAAGTTCAGTAAGAATTGAAATTTTATCAGCAGCATCATGACCTTCAACATCAGCCGTTGGATCAAACTCTGCAAAACCAAGTTTCTGAGCTAATTTTAAGGTTGCCTTATAATCTGCTTTTTCATTTGACATTTTGGTAAGTATAAAATTTGTTGTGCCGTTTATTATCCCAACCATTTTATTTATTTGATTACTTTTAAGAGATCTTTTTAAAGGTTCAATTATTGGTATCCCTCCACATACGGCTGCTTCAGTTAAAACATAAACTCCATACTCAGAAGCTGTAGAATATATTTCACTCCCGTATCTAGCAATTACAGCTTTATTAGCCGTAACTACTGATTTTCGTGCCTTCAGAGATTCCAGAATAATATCTTTGGCTATATCTGTGCCACCCATTACTTCTACAATTACATCCACTTCTGGATCTTTAATTAATTCATAGGGATCATTTATTAATAAATTATTATCTAATTCAATATCCCTTTTTTTGTTTATATTTTTAACAGCTATTCCTACTATTTCTACATCTTTTAAAATTGGATGAAGATCATTTGTCGATTTTAAGATTTTATAAATACCTTTTCCTACAGTTCCAAAACCGATAATACCAATTTTACATTTTCGCATTTGTTATCATTTATTTTAATAACAATTTTATAATATTATTCCGACAAAAAAGCATTTGCCTGAGACTGCATTTTTAATAGAATATTTAAAAAACCATTAGATCTTGATGGAGTTAAACTTGATTTCAAACCAGTATCTTCTATGAATTTATTGTTTATATTAACGACTTCTTTTGGTGATAATTCATTCATTCCATTGATAAGGAATGCTAAAAGACCCTTTGTTATCAAAGCATCCGAATATCCTTCCCAATATAGTTTACCTTCTTGAAAACTTGCTTTAACAAATACTTCAGAAACACATCCTTGAACTTTATTTTCCAGAATTAAGATATTATTGTTTGGAACTTTCAATTTTTTACCTAACCATAAAATAAATTCGTATTTTCTTTTAGGATCTTCTGCATTTTTAAGCTTCTCAACTAATTTATATAATTTATTATAAGTTTCTTTGTTTTCCATTCGAATGCAACTATTAAAAAACTAAATCAGTTACACACTATACTAATATTTCGTTTTCCGTAATAAAACCTGATAGAGGGATATCCCAATCAGCTCTAGTCAATAACTTATGATTTACACAATTAGAAGTTAAGATCCCAATGCATGGGATAGCTCTCCAATTTTTATCTTCCCTTAATTTATCAAAATAGCCCCCACCGTAACCTAATCTTATTAGGTTTTTATCAACAGAAAGGCACGGGACAAAAATCATACTAATTTTTTTATAACTTAATTCATTTGAGGAATCAGGAGCTAGTATCCCATGTGAATCTTTAGATAATTGTTTCTTATCCCAGACACAAAATAAAAGATTATTATTTTTTTCACATCTCGGCAAGGCTAATGAATATTTATCTCCAAGACTTCTCAAATCAACTTCATTTTCAAGAGGCCAATAAATACCTATATATTTATTTTTTAAATCTTTACTAAAAATTGAATCAAGATACTTTTTTACATTAATTTCAACATTTCTCATATCATTAGATGAACTTTCTTTTCTCAGGTTTTTAAAAAATCTTCTCTCAAAATTCTTTTTTTCTGAAATAAACATAATTTAAATCTAATTTAAGCCTTCCTCATTTAATTTTGTTAACGCAATAGCTAATGCATCTGCAGAGTCATCAGGTTTTGGCTCATGGGCTAAATTTAGGTTATACATTACCGCGTCAATAACTTCTCTTTTTGATGCTTTACCAGAGCCTGCAATAGTAAGTTTGACTTGTGAAGGGGCGTATTCACTAACTTTGATACTCTTTGAAGCAAATACCATCATGATTACGCCCCGAGCCTGAACAACGCTTATGGTAGTGCTAGATCTATAAAAGAAAAACTTCTCTACAGCAGCAATATCAGGTTTCCAATGATCAATTATTGTATTTAGATCATTAAAAATTTCATAAAGTCTATCTTCTTCTTTATTATTTTTATTGGTTTCAATTACACCACAATCAAGAAATATCTTCTTTTCATTTTTTATCTCAATAATTCCATAACCAACTCTTCCTAATCCAGGGTCAATTCCAATAATCCTCACTTTTTTATTCTTGTGCTGTCAGTTGAAATTTGGAAAGGTCATCTTTTTCATTTAAATCAAATACTTTACAGAAAGCTTTAATGACCCTTTCACCTGAGTCGACTTGCTCTAAAGGATCTTTTCTTAATCGATGTCTTAAAGAACACGTAATTACCCTAGCTATATCTTCTTCTTGTACTTCAGTTCTTCCTTCAAAGGCAGCAATTGCCCTGGCAGATCGATTAGTTACAATATCCCCTCTTAATCCATCGACATCAAGTTCTCCACATATAGCGGATATATTTAATCTAAGATCATCATCCAATTGAACCGAATTTAATAACTCTTGAGCTTTAATAACCTTTTGCTGTAGGTCATCTTGTTGTTTCTCAACACTTATTGAAAATTCATCGGGATTATTATCAAAGGAAGTTCGCTGATCAACAACTTTAACTCTTAATTCTGCATCTCTTACTGTCTTAACCTCAACGCTCATGCCAAACCTATCTAATAACTGAGGCCTAAGCTCTCCTTCTTCTGGATTACCAGAGCCAATTAAAACAAATCTTGCTGGATGTCTAACTGAAACCCCCTCTCGCTCAACAGTATTCCATCCAGATGCCGCAGAATCCAAAAGGACATCAACTAAATGATCGTCAAGGAGATTAACCTCATCCACGTATAACAACCCTCTATTAGCTTTTGCTAATAAGCCTGGTTCAAAAGCTTTAATACCTTCGCTTAAAGCTTTCTCTATATCAATAGTTCCACAAAGTCTATCTTCAGTTGCTCCCAATGGCAAATCAACCATTGGTACTTGTTTTTTATCTTTCTCCAAACTTTCTCCTTGTACAATCTTTTCTAAAACTTCTTTACTTTGCAAATCAGGATCTATAAGTGAACTATTGTAAGGATCATCTTTGACTACATCTATAGCTGGTAACAAGTCTGCGAGAGCTCTAATAGTAGTAGATTTACCAGTTCCTCTGTCACCCATAATCATTACTCCTCCAATTCTTGGATCTATAACATTTAATAGGAGAGCTAATTTCATTTCTTCTTGACCAATTACAGCAGTAAAGGGAAAAACTCTTCTTTTCTTTGTAGTATTCACAACTTTAGTTTTACTTTATTTTCGAATGATCAGTAGATGATACTTCAGAAAATGTTATTAGTAAATATCCAAATCAAATTGAAAGTTTTGAGTATATTGGAGCTTATTTATAATTAAATTCAATTCTTATTCCAAATTATTTTTTAGGACTCTAAATTTATTACAGTAAAAAAGGCCATTGAGACAAATTCAAGATTAAAGTCATAAAAAAGTTTGAACTAAAAATAAATCTTTGCTTCGATTTTTATTTAAATTTATAAATTTACTTATCTTTTGAATTATTTAAAAACCAGTTAATTTGGTGAACAATTCCTCTTAAGACATTCATCTCATGACTTGACGTCTTTGCTTTTAAAATAAACTTTTTAAACTTACTTATTTTTGAAAAGGCTGTGTGCTCAAAGAGATACCCAGTTCTAATAAGCATTTCTTCTATTTCATTAAAAGATTCATAAATTTGTTTAGATGATGCAAGATTAAAAACTTGTAAATCTTTTTTTAATTTATTTGTTGAAGATTTATTTAATTCATACAAAATTATTGAAACTGCATGAGACAGGTTTAAAGAAGGATAATTTTGAGATGTTTTAATATTAAAAATTTTATGCGCAAAAAGCAATTCATTATTACTTAAACCTCTATCCTCTCTTCCAAATAAAATACCTAAATTATTGATCTCTACAAAAGATGACATCCATTTAGAGATATCCTCAGGAGATTCACATTCAATATCATTACTTAATTCAATTCTTCCGCAAGTGGCGAGAACCAAATCACAATCAGAAATTGCTTGCTCAATATTACTAAAGATTTTACAATTATCGATATATCCTTGACCTTTTAAAGCCATTTTTTTTGTTTCTAAAGAGAAAATATCACATTTTGGAGAAACAATCCTTAATTCATTTACTTCAAAATTAGAACATAATCTTGCAATACTTCCAACATTTATAGGTCCATTTGGTTCGACCAAAACAACATTCAAATTAGGACTTTTTTTCTTCAAATTAATTACAAGCTATGTAAATAAGTTAATAAATTAGACATGTTTTGAGGCTCAATTTCAAAACTTGGCATAGGAGGAGTAAGACCCTCAATAACTTGTTTTATGATTTTCGTATCATTTAAACTTCGGGTTATTGAACGTAAATCTGGTCCAACTAATCCTCTAGCAGTAATACCATGACATCCAACACAGTTCATTTTAAAGATAGTATCACCTTCTTTAACAGATCCTTTGAGTTCAAGAGTTTTAATAATATATGTATTATTCTCTTCAAGATAAAAAAAAACCCCCAATATTAAGAAAATCATAAAAGTAATAAAAAACGGGTTCCAGATTTTCATTTTCAAAGTTTTTTCTACTGCAGATGATGAAGATGTTGTCACAAAAAATTGCCTCTGTGTAACAATTGTGAATAACAAATGAAATAACGCCCGAAAATGATTGAACCTCTTTTATGTGGAATAGTTTTAGGATTAGTTCCAATAACCCTTCTAGGATTATTTGTAAGCGCTTGGAATCAGTATAGGAGAGGTTCAGGGATGTTAGATATGGATTAAAAAAGTCAGTTTTGATTGACCATAAGTTCTGACATCATAAATCTTCCACAAAATATTCTTCTTAATATCCAAATCTATTGAATGTTCGCAGATGACTATAGTTTCTTTTTTTATAAAATTACAATTAAATATTTGATTTAAAACTAATTGATGGTAATTAGCTCTATATGGGGGATCTAGATAGATAAAGTCAAATTTTATTTTATTAAGATCATTTGAAGAAGAGATATTTCTCTCCGTATTAGGTTTTGTCCAAATTAATACATCTTTGCAAATTACTTGTATATCATTTTTTCTATTATCTATATTTTGCAATGAGTATAGATTTTTTAAACAAATTTTTGAGTTGTTTTTATTTTTTTCAACTGCAACTATTTTTTTTGCACCATGATTAAATGCCTCACAAGATATAGCTCCCGTTCCACTAAACAAATCTAACCAATTAGAATTTTCAACTGTGTTTTTCAAAATATTAAAAATTGCTTCTCTAACCATTAAAGTAGTTGGTCTAGTGTCAATTGTATTTGGGCTTTCAAGCCTTCTTCCTCCAATTAACCTCAAATTTGTTTTCATATATCACATAGAATTATTGAATATTTTCAAGCCATCTACTTAAAAGTTTCTCACCGATTTTCCCAGATTTCTCAGGATGAAACTGGCAAGCCAGTAAATTATCTTGCTCTATTATTGCTGTTAATTTCTCAGAACCATAACTAACATTCGCAGTTATTACGTTTGTATTTGTAGGTACAGCATGATAAGAGTGAACAAAATATACCCAATTATTTAATTCATCTTTTCTTAATAAACTATTTTTTCTTGTTGGAAGAAGTTCACACCATCCAACATGCGGAATTCTTTGATCCGGTAATTGAGGAATTCTTTTTATTTGACCTTTCACTATTCCAAGTCCATTAATTGAGCCTTCATCACTTGATTCAAAAAGTAATTGCAATCCAAGACAAATACCTAAAAATGATTTTCCACTGTTAATCCAATTTTTAATATCAATTATTAAATCTGTGTTAATTAAATTATTCATTGCAGGATCAAATGAACCTACACCAGGAAGTAATAACGCCTTACAATCCTTTGTTTGTTGATTATTTTTAATTAAAATTATTTCTTCTTCAAGATTTTCTAAGGCTTGAATTACGGAATGAATGTTACCCATCCCATAATCTATGATTCCTATTTTAGACAATAGTTTTATTTATAAGTGCTTTGATAAGGTACTTGAAAGAGTTGCTTTTGGAACAGCTCCAACGACTGTATCAACTTTTTGACCACCTTTAAATATCATTAAGGTTGGAATACTTCTAATTCCGTATTGACTCGCAACATTTGGATTTTCATCTGTATTTAACTTAAATACTTTAATTTTGCCTTCAAAGTCTTTAGAAATCTCCTCAACCACTGGTGCTACCATTCTGCAGGGGCCACACCATGGAGCCCAAAAATCAACTAAGACTGGCAGATCACTTTGCAAAACTTCTTTGTCAAATGAAGAATCAGTAACGGCGGGGGCTGATGACATAATTTAGATATTCCTTTTAGAAAATTTAGCAGGCTATTCTTTTAAGTGATGATTTCATTACAGATAAACACATATAAGTAACAAAATGACTTAAAAAAGCCCGATAAATCGGGCGATTTAGTGTGTGAGGAGTATGGGGTTTCCCCCATTAATTAATAATAACTCCTAATGAGAAATTTTTTACATTTTAAGAGATAAGATTTTATATTATTTACCCATTCCAAGCTGTTGAGCTTTTTGATATACCTTACCCTCAGTCAAGAGAGACGGCGCAATGACAATGTCTACATTTTGCATTTCTTTAATATTTTTAGCTCCAAGAGTACTCATTGATGTCCTTATAGCTCCGAGTAAATTGTGTGTCCCATCATCAAGTATTGCTGGTCCTTTTAATATTCTTTCTAAAGAACCTGTAGAACCCACTTCAATCCTTGTACCTCTTGGTAAAATAGGGCTTGGTGTGGCCATCCCCCAATGAAATCCATTGCCAGGGGCACTTGATGACTTGGCTATTGGGGAGCCAATCATAACGGCATCAGCTCCACAAGCAATGCATTTACAAATATCTCCACCAGTAATAATTCCACCATCACCAATTATAGGAACATAACGACCAGTTTCTTGAAAATAATCATCTCTAGCTGAACTACAGTCAGATATTGCTGTTGCTTGGGGGATACCTATTCCTAATACTCCTCTGGAAGTACAAGCAGCACCAGGGCCAATTCCCACCATAAGCCCTGCTACTCCCGATTTCATGAGAAGTTCTGCAACTTCATAAGTCACGCAATTCCCAGCAACAACTGGGACTTTTAAAGATTGACACAAACTTTTGATATTTAATGTATCGTTACCATCTATACCTAAATGCTTGGTTGAAACAACCGTCCCTTGAAGAAAAAATAAATCTATTTTCGATTTCACAAGTATTTCTTTAAATTTAATAGCAGCTTGAGGTGTTCCACTTAATGCTGCTATCCCACCTTTTTCTTTAATTTCGATAATTCTTTGTAAAATAAGTTTTTCTTTAATGGGTTCTTTATATATTTTTTGCATTAAAGGAACAAATTCATTTTTTCCAACAGATGAAATTTGACTGAGTATTTCTTTTGGATTTTCATATCTAGTTTGTATGCCTTCCATATTAAGAACACCAAGAGCTCCTAACTTAGAGAGTTCTACAGCAGTATTCACGTCAACAACACTATCCATTGCACTAGCAATAATTGGAATTTCTCTTTCGATATTTCCAATTGACCAAGAGGGATTGGTTAAATCATAATCTAGAGTTTTTGTTCCAGGCACTAATGCTATTTCATCAATGCCATAAGCTCTTCTAACTTTTTTGTTTAAACCAATTTCAATATTCACGATTTTTTTAATTATTCTGATTAAGTTAACAACTAAAGGTGTAATAATCCAATTATTTTAAAAAAACAAAAGAGTTTTTTTATTATTTGTGCATAATATGAGTATTTGAAAATTAATTATTAGCTTTATTTTATTCATTCTGTCAATCAGGGATTATTATTAAATAAAGATTTTTTATATGGCTAATATTGTTGATTCCGGTGATTCTGGTTTGAGTGAAAATAACGAACGAATCATTCAGACTGATTTAAGAAATGAAATGTCACGATCGTATTTAGAGTATGCGATGAGTGTAATTGTTGGTCGTGCTCTTCCAGATGCAAGAGATGGGCTAAAACCAGTTCACAGAAGGATTCTTTACGCAATGTATGAGCTTGGTTTGACGAGCGGTAGGCCATACAGAAAATGTGCAAGGGTTGTTGGAGAAGTTTTAGGTAAGTATCATCCACACGGAGATACTGCTGTTTACGATGCATTGGTTCGAATGGCACAAGATTTTTCAATGAGAATGCCACTAATAGATGGTCACGGAAACTTTGGCTCAGTAGATAATGATCCCCCTGCCGCGATGAGATATACAGAATCACGTCTTCAATCCCTAACAGATGAAAGTTTACTTGAGGATATTGAATCTGAGACTGTTGATTTTTCCGATAATTTTGATGGATCACAACAAGAACCAACAGTTTTGCCAGCTAGAATACCTCAGCTCCTTTTAAATGGATCATCAGGTATTGCAGTAGGAATGGCAACTAATATACCTCCACATAATTTGGGAGAATTAATTAATGGTCTTAAATCAATAATCAAAAACCCTTTAATAGAAGACAAAGAACTTTTTGAATTAATTAAAGGGCCAGATTTTCCAACAGGCGGACAGATCTTAGGTAGAGATGGAATTAAAGAGACTTTCAAGACTGGTAGAGGGTCTATAACTATGAGAGGTGTCGCAGATATTGAACAAATCAAATCTCCAGGAAGGGCAGAAAAGGATGCTGTTATAATAACTGAGCTTCCCTTTCAAACAAATAAAGCATCATTAATAGAAAGAATCGCAGATTTAGTAAATGATAAGAAATTAGAGGGTATTTCTGACATTAGAGATGAAAGTGATAGGGACGGAATGAGAATTGTGATTGAGCTAAAGAGAGATGCCTATCCTCAAGTTGTTTTAAATAATCTATTTAAATTAACACCTCTACAAAACAACTTTAGTTCAAATATTTTAGCTCTTGTAAACGGAGAGCCTACAACACTTTCTCTTAGAAAAATGTTGGAGGTATTTTTAGATTTTAGAATTGAAACAATTAAAAGAAGAACAACTTTCTTATTGAAAAAAGCAGAAGAAAGAGACCATATTATCAAAGGACTTCTTTTGGCTCTAGAGTCCATGGATAATATTATTAATTTAATAAGATCAGCAAAAGATACAAATTCAGCGAGAGAACAATTGCAAAAAGATCATGAATTATCTGTTATACAAGCGGATGCTATTCTACAAATGCAATTAAGAAGATTAACTGCTTTAGAGGCAGATAAAATCAAATCAGAGCATGATGAACTTACAAGGAAAATTGCAGATTATAAAAATATTTTGCACGATAAAGAACGTATAAATGAAATAATTCTTGAAGAGCTTAGTAAAATAGATGAAAAATTTTCATCTCCAAGGAAAACTGAAATTCTTAATTTAGGTGGGGGTTTAGATGATATTGACCTTATAGCCAATGAGAGATCAGTTGTTTTACTAACTTCAGCTGGATATTTAAAAAGGATGCCCGTTAGTGAATTCGAATCTACTAGTAGGGGATCAAGAGGTAAAGCCGGTACAAAAACTCAGGAAGATGATGAAGTTAAATTATTTATAAGTTGTAATGATCATGATACTCTTTTACTTTTCAGTGACAGAGGAGTAGCTTATGCACTCCCAGCATATCGAGTCCCTATGAGTAGCAGAACAGCTAAAGGAACACCTTCAGTTCAACTACTCCCTATACCAAGAGAAGAACAAATTACTTCTATTGTTTCAGTAGAGTCTTTCGACAATGCTTTTTATTTATTAATGCTAACAAAAGCTGGATTTATAAAAAGAACTCCATTATCAGCTTTTTCAAAAATACGTTCAAATGGTTTGATAGCAATCAACTTAGAAGAAGGAGATGCCTTAACCTGGGTTAGATTATCAACAGAAGGAGATAGTGTATTAATTGGATCAAGAAAAGGAATGACTATTCATTTCAGGCTAGATATTAATGAATTAAGACCTCTTGGCAGAACCGCGAGAGGTGTTAAATCTATGAACTTAAAAGGTGGAGATAAACTTGTTTCCATGGATGTTTTAACTTCGGATCTAGTAGATCAAATAGCAAATCTTGATAATGAAAATGGTGATGAAATAGAGAGTAATTCTTCAAAAGGGCCTTGGGTTCTTGTAGCTAGCGCTTTTGGTCTAGGCAAGAGAGTCCCTGTAACCCAGTTTAGATTGCAAAAACGAGCGGGAATGGGTTTAAGAGCTATAAAATTCAAAATTAAAGATGATTCTCTTGTAGGACTAAAGGTTCTTGGAAAAGGTGAAGAATTAATTTTTGTAACCGAAAGGGGAGTTATCGTTAGAACTAATGCCGATAAAATTTCGCAACAATCAAGAGCTGCTAAAGGAGTAAAATTACAAAGGCTAGATGAAGGTGATCATTTATCTGAGGTTGTACTAGTTCCTCATGAACAAATCGATGATTCAGATCAATTAAGTTCTAAAGAAGAAGAACCTTAAAAAGGAAGGAGATTAAATAGTTCCCATGGAAATACTTGATATTTTAATTTTAGGTTCTGGACCTGCAGCATTATGCCTAGCTTCGGAATTAGCCAAACAAAATCTTAATATAAAGGGAATATCAACAAAATCTCCTTATGAAAAGTGGGAGAATACTTATGGGATATGGGCATCTGAATTAGAAGAATTAGGTTTAGCTTCTTTGTTATCTCATAGATGGTCAAAAACTTTGAGCTACTTTGGAGATGGATTAACTAAGAAAGGAAATTATCCTACAAAACATGGTTATGATTATGGGTTAATAAATCAGGAAGCTTTTCAGAATGAACTATTGAAATCATGCAAAGGTATTCAATGGTTGAATGAAACGGCAAAATTAATTAAGGCTGAGAAACAAATTTCTGAAGTAATTTGTTTCTCAGGGCTAACACTTAAGGCAAGATTAGTAATTGATGCAAGTGGACATAGTAGTAAATTTATCAAAAGGCCACTTTTAAAAGAGGTTGCTCAGCAAGCTGCTTACGGGATAGTAGGTAAATTTTCTTCTCCTCCTGTAAATAAAGACCAATTTGTTTTAATGGATTTTCGTTCTGACCATTTAAGTGATGAAGAGTTGTTATCGTCACCCTCTTTTCTTTATGCGATGGATCTTGGAAGTGAAACTTATTTTGTTGAGGAGACATCACTAGCTTGTTATCCTGCCTTATCTCAAGATCATCTAAAGAAAAGACTTTTAAGTAGATTAAAAAATAAAGGTGTAAAAGTAGAAGAAATTTTCCATGAAGAGCATTGCTTATTCCCTATGAATTTGCCCCTACCATATAAAAATCAATCAGTTCTTGGTTTTGGTGGTGCCGCAAGTATGGTTCATCCTGCATCTGGCTATATGATTGGATCTCTATTAAGAAGAGCTCCACTTCTTGCAGAAAAATTAGCTATCTTTTTGAAAGAATCAACCTATAGTTCAAAAGAATTGGCAACGAGAGGATGGTCAGTTTTATGGCCATATGAATTAACTCAAAGACATAAACTTTATCAATATGGACTCCGAAGATTAATGAGCTTTGATGAGAGTAGATTAAGAAGCTTCTTTTCTAATTTCTTCAAATTATCAACAAAAGAATGGGTAGGTTTTCTTACCAACACACTTCCCTTACCAAAACTAATTTATGTGATGAGTAAAATGTTTATCAATTCACCTTTAAAAGTTAAGCTTGGGATGTTAAAGATCAAATAAGATTTTTTATAATTGCCAATCTTTTATTTTTATTTCAGGAAATATATTATCTTCTTCTTCAATATCTTCAAGAAAATTGTAGTCAATTAAAGATCTTTTTTCTAACATATCAATTAATTTCCAGAATCTAAAAAGGTGCCTATCAATCCTTTCCTTAGCGAGTTCAGTTGTAGTACCTGCTCTTAAAATAAAACTCCAATCAGAAGATTCAGAGAGAAGTAACTCTCTTGCTGCTTGCTTTAGTAATCGTATAGAAAAATCATCGTTAAATTCTCTAGAAGATAACTCAACAAAAACAGACCCTGCTTTTGTGATTTCTGGAACTATCCATGCATTTTTATCATTGAGCCAATAATCATGATACCCCCCCTGTCCCCAGCTTGATGGAGAGGGATCACAAATTTGGATATTAGGTTTATTGAGGAGAATTTCCTTTAGGTTTGTAAGCTTAATCGAATAATCTATAGATTTTCTTAGTATATTTTCAATAAATCTTGGCCCTTCATACCACCAATGTCCAAATAGTTCTGCATCAAATGGAGCAATTAACATGGGGTCAAAAGATGATGATAAGGAAAGGTTCTTTAATTGATTAGATCTTGATAAAAGATATTGTTCAGCATGTTCTTCAACTTTTTTTAATGCCTCACCTTCTATATAAAATTCTTTTTTGCCTAATAAGGATTTATTATTTGTAATTCTATGAAATTTTAATCCTAAAGGTCTGTTTGTAGTAATACCTTTTTTTTGTAGTTCTGAGGAAGACAATTCCCACCCCAAGTCTTTATGAAATTCTCTATAAACAGGATTACCGGGAAACCCGTCTCTTGAGGACCAAACTGGCAATGTTGACTCACAATCTCTCCCAAAAAAAGCCACCCCTTTTTTTGAACAAATAGGAGCATAAACCCCGTACCTTGGCCTTGGAGATCCATTCAAAATCCCATGACCATCTAAAACTGCATATCTAATTCCGCAATTACGTAAGATATTATCTAAATGTTCATAATAAGCACATTCAGGCAACCAAATTCCTGAGGGTCTTGTACCAAAAATAACTTCATGACTTCTGATCGCAGTATTAATTTGACCTAATACTGTTTCAGGGTTTTCTCTAAGGATTGGTAAATATCCATGTGTAGCTGCACAAGTAAGGATATCTAAATTTCCAGTTATACATAATTTTTTAAATCTCTCTATTAAATCCCCATGACATTTTTCCCAATATAGATAATTATTTTTTATGTTCTTCATGAGAAATTCAGAAGCGACTTGTTCTTCATGAGGTAAATCAGTCAAAAACTCAATTCTTGTTTTAATCCATGATGAGAATTTTTTTTTAATTTGTTTATTTTGAAGAAGAGATAATAAGGTTGGAGATAAACTTAGAGTTAATTTTGTATTGCTATTATCATGTTTTTTACAAGATTCCATTACTTGAAGCAAAGGAATATAACATTCAAGTATTGCTTGGAATAACCAATCTTCTTCTAAGGAATTTTTTTCATTTTTTCTAACATATGGAAGATGAGCATGTAAAACAATTGCCAATCTGCCTAAGTAATTTTTATTAGGAGACTGCTCATTCATACTTTTTTATAACTTATAGAGTAAAGTACTTTAAAAATATCAAATTTACCTTTAGGGAAATATTTTATTATTTACTTTTTTAAAGAATACTTTATTTAATGAATATAATTACTTTTTATTTATAATAATTATAGATTTTTTTTTCAAAATATCTAATAGGATTAATGACTTCTAGTAATTTTTTTTAATTGGCCTAAGATAGAGTCAGTTATATGTTGCTAATGTCCAAAGATCCAGGCAGAATATTGATCTTTGATACAACTCTTAGAGATGGAGAACAATCTCCAGGCGCAAGTTTAAATCTTGAGGAAAAACTTGCAATTGCTCATCAACTTGCCAGATTAGGTGTAGATGTTATTGAAGCAGGATTTCCTTTCGCTAGTCCTGGTGATTTTAAAGCGGTAAATAAAATTTCGGAAGTAGTTGGAGGAGAAAATGGCCCAATAATTTGCGGTTTGGCTAGGGCATCAACAAATGATATAAAAGCTTGTTACGAAGCAATAATTCCCGCTCCTAAAAAAAGGATACATACCTTCATAGCTACAAGTGATATTCACCTAAAACATAAACTTAGGAAATCAAGAAAAGATGTTTTATCTATTGTTCCGGAAATGGTTAGTTATGCTAAATCTCTCGTTGATGATATTGAATTTTCTTGTGAAGATGCCTCAAGAAGTGATCCTGAATTTCTTTATGAAGTAATTCAACTGGCAATAACTTCAGGCGCAACAACCATTAATATTCCAGATACAGTTGGCTTCACAACTCCTAGTGAATTTGGGAAGCTTATTTTTGATATTAATAAAAATGTTCCAAATATTGATGAGGCTGTTATTTCCGTTCATGGTCATAACGATTTAGGTTTGGCAGTTGCAAATTTTCTTGAAGCAGCAAAAAATGGAGCAAGGCAACTAGAATGCACTATAAATGGTATAGGTGAAAGAGCAGGGAATGCATCCCTTGAAGAACTAGTGATGGCATTACATGTAAGAAAAAGTTTTTTTAATAGTTTCTTTGGGAGAAGTTCAGATTCGCCAACGCCTCTTACAGCTATAAGAACAGAAGAAATAACAAAAACTTCACGATTAGTCTCTAACTTAACTGGAATGAATGTTCAGCCTAATAAAGCAATTGTTGGAGCAAATGCTTTTGCTCATGAGTCAGGAATTCATCAGGATGGTGTCCTAAAAAATAGGCTTACATATGAAATTATTGATGCGAAAACTGTTGGTCTGAATGATAATAAAATCTCATTGGGTAAGCTAAGTGGAAGAAGTGCCGTAAGAGCAAGACTGGAAGAGATGGGATACGATTTAAGTAGAGAAGACTTGAATGATGCTTTTGCTCGTTTCAAAGATCTAGCTGATAGAAAACGAGAAATTACTGATAGAGATTTAGAAGCTATCGTAAGTGAACAGGTTCAACTTCCGGAATCTAAATTTCAATTAAGTCACCTTCAAGTTAGTTGCGGCAGTACATCCAAGCCTACCGCTACAGTTACTCTTATAAATACTGAAGATCATACTGAAGATACTGCTGTTGCAATAGGCACTGGGCCTGTAGATGCGGTTTGCGAAGCACTAAATGCACTAGCTAAAGTCCCTAATGAGCTAATAGAGTTTTCAGTAAAATCTGTAACGGAGGGAATAGATGCCTTAGGGGAAGTTACTATAAGAATTAGAAATAATAATAAAATATATTCAGGTCATTCTGCTGACACAGACGTAGTCGTTGCTGCTGCGAATGCATTTGTGAATGCTTTAAACAGGCTTGTATTTTCAGAGAAGAAAAACTCTATTCATCCCCAGTTTGATAATTTAGAAAACCCTAAAAAAAAGATATTATCAAATCCCAAAGATTAATGTAGACTTAGGATTATTAAGTATAACCAAAAACTAGTAACTTAATAATGTAGATTAAAACTTTAATTTTATAATTAATCAAACAAACTAATGAGAGAAAGAGTATTAGGATATTGGACTCTCGCATGGGTTGGGTTGATAGGTAATATCATTGCTTTACCCATAATCGCTTTAATAGTAAGTATTGGACCGCCCTTAAAAGTTGCTAATATTACTCTAGCTATTAGCCTTGGCTGGCCTGCAGCAATAGTTGGAATAGTATCTTCTTCTGCTCTTTTAGCGGAGAAGAAATGGGGAATAACCTTAACTCTAGTATCTCTTTCAATGATAATTACGGGGACAGCTCCTTATTCTATATTTCGATTAGTCACTCTTAAAGATATTGCTGGAATTGGAGGTTTTACATTTTTGTCTACTATCTTTGGAGTCTTTGCATTAATATATTGGTGCAATCCAAAACATCGAAAAAGCATCAGATTATAAAACTTATCAAATTAAGAAAAAGTGTTATTCTTTGTTGTTGGATATTGAATTCTTCTATGTCGAATTCTTTTCCAAACATTCAAAAAAGATTTTTTAATAAGAAAAATTTCTCCTTTGGAAAGATTGCTATCGTTTAATTGTCCATCAACTTGTCTTGAATTAACTATTTGGGATATTGTTTCTAATGCTTCATAATCAGAAGCATTAATATCCATTGCTCTTAATGCCGCTTCACATCCATCAGCAAGCATCAATATAGCAGTTTCCTTAGATTGAGGGATAGGACCTTTATATCTAAAATCTCTCTCACTAAAATTTAGTTTTTTCTCTATGGCCTTATTAAGAAAATATCCCATTTTTAGAGTCCCTTGATGTTCTGGGATGAAATTTGCTATTGGTTTGGGCAATCTATTTTTTCTTGCAAACTTCAGGCCTTCATCTACGTGGGCTTGTAAAACCTCTGCGCTTTTAAAAGGGTCATCTATTTCATCATGCGGATTTTTCGACCCATCTTGATTCTCAATAAACCAATTTGGAGCATGTAATTTGCCAACATCATGATAAAGAGAGCCAGTTTTAATAAGATCAATATCGCCTCCTATCATTCTTGTCGCCTCTTCAGCTAGTCCACATATTAATAAAGTATGTTCAAAAGTACCTGGAGCTTCAATAGAGAGTCTTCTGATGAGAGGTTTTTCTTTATCAGCCAATTCCAATAATCTTGCCTTCGTTAACAATCCAAATATTGACTCAAAAATAGGAATAAATAATATTGTTATGAGCATTATTATTGCCAGTAGCAGAGAATCAGAAAAACTTTTACCACTTGAAGTGAAAAATTCTTGGTTATCTACTAAGAAATATTGCTCATTTCCAATAAATATCCATTGAGAAATTAATGCTCCAATTGGAACAAATATTGAAAGTTGAAGTAACTGAGCTCGACTTCTAATTCTTCCACCAAGAACTGAAACGACACATGCGCAAATCAAGGTTATAACAAGCATATTATTATTAATATTTGTAATAGGATCAGGCCAGCTTAGACTTGCTATTGATACCCAAGCTAAAGCAGTTATGGTACCCATACCTTGAGAAATAATTAAAGAAGGAGGAATAATAAGTGATAAAGGACTAAGTCCAGATCCAAATATATTTTTTATGATCTGAACTATTAAAAGAAGTGAAATAATTAATAGAATTTGTCTCGAATTAATATTTGGATTTTCTTTTCTAGAAATTAATATTAAGAATCCACAAGTAAATAAGACCTCAGTAAAAGTTAAGCACCAAGAAAAAACATCCGAACCTTCTAGAGTTGGAGCAAGTAGAATTTTATAAGAAGAAATTATAGAAATAACAATACATATTAGGAAAATAATTAATTTATCTATTCTTGAAATTTGAATGGGCCTCCTAGAGGGGAACTGACTTCTTTTCCAAAAGAAATTTAATTTTTTAAGAATACTTGTAGGGTTTTGCACAGAATATAATAAATCTAATTGATTAATTTAAAATTATAGGCATGCTAGGAGTAAAAAGGAGAAGTTTTTCTAAATGTCATTAAAACTTGATGGTAAAAAATTATCTTTAGAAATCGAAGAAAAATTGAAGAATTATATTTCTGTTAATAAAACAATTGCAAAAAGAAAACCTGGTTTGGCTGTAATAAGAATAGGCGAGGATCCTGCGAGCGGGGTTTATGTTAAAAACAAAGAAAAAGCTTGTTCTAGGGTGGGGATAAAGAGTTATATTTTTCATCTAAAAGATACAGTAGAGCAGAATAAAGTTGAACAATTAATAAATAAATTAAATCTTGATAAGGATATCGATGGAATGTTATTACAACTTCCCATACCAAAGAAATTTGATGAGCAAAGATTGATAAGTTATATCAATCCAGAGAAAGATGTAGATGGATTAAATGAGCAAAATATTGGCAAGTTAGTAAAAAACGAACCTGCAATGAGATCTTGTACACCAGCTGGAATTATTAATTTACTAAGATCCCAAAATATTACTATTGAAGGAAAGAATATTGTTGTTATTGGAAGAAGTTTGTTGGTTGGAAAACCCCTGTCTCTTATGTTGTTAAATCTTAACGGGACGGTAACAATGACTCATTCAAAAACTACAAATTTAAAGAAGATATGCCAGGAAGCGGATATATTAATTGCTGCAGCAGGAAAGCCTAACCTTATAGACTCAAGTTTTGTTAAAGACGGCGCTGTAATTATTGATGTTGGAATACATAGATTAACAAGTTCTGATAAAAGCAAACCCAGATTATGCGGGGATGTATTATTAGGAGATGTGATTCCCAAAGTATTTGCTTACACACCAGTTCCTGGAGGTGTTGGACCAATGACAGTAACAATGTTACTAGTAAATACTATTTTCAGCTGGCAAAAACAATTTGGTTTATCATCAAATCTTAATGACCTCCTGCCATAAAGCCCACGATGCAGAAAAACATTACTCAAAGTAAAAAATGAAAGAAGTTATCGATAATATTTCGAATTTTGATAAATATCTAAAAGACACAAAAAAAGTTGTGGAAGAAGCTCTTGATTTTTCCTTAGGTCCAGAGAATCCAGAAATACTTAGGGAATCAATGAGATATTCTCTCCTGGCTGGAGGTAAAAGGATACGTCCAATATTATGTTTAGCCTCTTGTTCACTAGCAGGAGGTGATCCCTCTCTAGCTGTTCCTACAGCAGTTGCCATAGAAATGATTCACACCATGTCATTAATTCATGATGATTTACCTGCCATGGACAATGACGACTTGAGGAGAGGTAGACCTACCAATCATAAAGTTTATGGAGATGCATTAGCAATTCTTGCTGGTGATGCATTATTAACTAGAGCCTTTGAAATGGTCTCATTAAGAAGCCCTGGTGTTGATCCCAATAGATTATTAAATGTAGTTGGAGAACTATCCCTAGTAGCAGGAGCACCTGGACTAGTTGGGGGTCAAGTTGTTGATTTGGAATGTGAAGGGAAAGAGGTTGACCTCGAAACCCTTGAGTATATTCATCTTCATAAGACCGGTGCATTATTAAAAGCTTGCGTAAGAACTGGGGCAATGATTGCCGGAGCTAATGAAGAATTATTAAAGGCCCTTACTACATATGCAGAGGGAATTGGTTTAGCATTTCAAATAATAGATGATATCCTTGATTTAACTTCAAGCAGTGAGAAGCTTGGCAAAACAGCAGGTAAAGATCTTTTGGCAGATAAAACTACGTATCCCAAATTACTTGGAATGGAAGAATCCAAAAAAAGAGCTTTCGATTTAGTGGACAAAGCTAAGAAAGCAATTGAGCCTTGGGGTTTAAATGCAAAATATTTAATCTCCTTAGCTGATTTCATTACAAATAGAGATAGATAAAGAGTATTTAACTTATGTCAGAATTTTCAGCTTTTTTCGATAATTCAGTTCTTTTCTGGAGTTTATTATCTTGTTTAATAGCTCAATTTTTTAAAATAATATTTAATTTCCTTTCAACAGGAGAGATTAGATTTGGAATTATGTTTGAAACAGGAGGGATGCCCTCGAGTCATTCTGCTTTAATAACTGGTACTACATCAGGAATAGGTTTTCAATTAGGCTTTGATAACCCAATATTTGCATTAGCGATTGCACTTTCACTAATTGTTATGTACGACGCCAGTGGGGTCAGGAAATCAGCTGGTATACAGGCGGCAGAAATTAACAAACTAGCAAAGAAATTAGATCCTGAGTCTCAATTAGCTTTAAAAGAAACTTTAGGTCATACAAAATTTGAGGTTATTGTAGGAAGCCTTTTAGGGCCAATAATTACATTACCAGGAATTGTTTTTATAGGTTCTCCTCTCAACATATTTGACTTAATAATAAATTAAGAATCTTGAGAATAATTAATTTGTGTAGCATCTACGAAGTTCTTTGCAGCTTCTGGGCAACTTGGTAAATGTAAATGAATCCAACTTGCATGTAATTTTTTATCTGACCAACCTTCATTTTTAAATTTGGTCTCCCACGATTTAATTTCCCATGGAGAAGATAATTGGCTCTGATACTCAGTTTTTTTTGAATCAAATTCTGAGGAAGAACGTTCAACTTCCCAATAATGAAATTCATGTCCTCTAATTAATTGATTTTGTTTAATTATTGGAGTGTCTTTAAGACCCTTTATATATCTATAACCTACCGACAAATTACTTTTTATTGATTTAAAAGGTAATATTCCACTCATTTTATGATTGTTACCATTTTCATCTTTTATTAAATCTCCTAAGATCATCATCCCACCACACTCTGCATAGATAAATCCTTTTTTACGGAATTCTCTTAATGACTTTAAGCTTTTATCTGAATTACTTATATGACTAGCATATTTTTCAGGAAACCCTCCTGGAATAATTAAAGACGAAGCCTCCTTTGGAATTTCTTCATTATTAAAAATGCTCCATGTAATTAGAGGAATTCCTATTTCATCAAGAAACTCCTTCGTTTCAGGGTATTGGAAATGAAAGATTTTATCTTCTGCAATTGCAATAGGTTTCTTTTTATCTATTTTAAAATCATTACTACTAGTGATATTTAATATATTTTTTTTTGGAGGAGATTTCAGGAATTTGCTTAGAGAAGCAACATCAAGATTTTTTTCAGCAAAACTTGCAAAATAATCAACATCAATTTTCTTTTCACTATCAAATGGAGAAATTAAACCTAAATTAGCTTTATTAACAGTTATTTTTGAATCAGAAGGTAAAAAACCAAGGATTTCGATATCTTCATTTTTAAAAACTTCTCTAATTAATCTTTTATGTCTATCTGAATTGACATTGTTAAATATAATTCCTTTTATTGATAATTCATTATCAAAATCTCTAAAACCTCTAACAGTTGGGAGAAGAGAGGTTACTTGACCTTTAGCATTAACAATAAAAATTATTGGAGTATTAAGAAGTTTGGCAACATTTGCAGTACTTGAATAAGCAGTTGCACCTAATCCATCAAAAAGACCCATCGCTCCTTCTATCAATGAGAAATCATATTTCAAAGAATGTTTTAAAAAATTTTTCCGAACCCATTCTTCACCACTTAAAAAAATATCTAAATTTCGACAGATAGGTTGGCCAATTGAACTAAGTTGTTGTTGATCAAGATAGTCTGGTCCAACCTTGAAAGTTTGTATTTTTATCCCTTTTGAAAAAGCCCAACAAGAAATCAACAGAGCTAAAGTAGTTTTTCCACTATCAGTTGAAGGAGAAGATATTACACAAGGCATTTAATTAGTTTTATTTATTAAAACTATTAAATATTTGAACTGCGACCTTTATAGAATTTTCAAAAAGTGGGCTAGTATTTCCTCTACTACTTCCCAACAACTTACTTACATCAAATTCTGAGGAAGAAAAAGCGTTGGGAACGACTTGCTCTATTAATTGCATATCAGCCATTCCTCCTGCTTCAAGTCTCATACATTCAACAGATTCACAGCCAAGAATCACACAAGTATTGTTTTTAGGAACCTCACTAATTTTAGAAATCAACCTTAATCCAATAACTTGGCCTAAATGAATACTTGGATTTCCCAAAGGTACAGGGTTTATACATGTCGAAATTTTATCGCCATTATTTCTCTTGAATTCAATTTTTATTAATTCTCCATGTTTATCTATTTTTGAAAATACCCATTTTAGTTTGTCACTAATCCATGAAATTAAAAGTAAAGCTTGGAGAAAATTACCTTCTGCTATATCTATATCAATATCTGAGATATGATCTAATATGGGTCTCCTAGATGGAGGATCAAAAATCATTGCTAATGATTCACGCCAACTTTTAAGTCTAACCCAATTCAAATCATTAATTGCCTTATTTGATTTTATTGATTGATCAAGGATTCTCAAGCATCTTTTAGGCGACCCATTTGCAGTATCAATAATTAACCTAATACCCTGATCTGTAAAATAATTAAAAATTTCTTGTGATTCATCAAGGTTGCCATTCCACCATAACCATGTAGGTAAATCTTTTATAGATAGTTTATCAATAATTTTCAATCCTTTCTGGTTAATAGAACTAGAGTCACCCCTTATGACAACTAAATCACCACATATAGGTTGAGTTATAGTATTTTCACTAAGTGGGCAATAGGCAGATACAAAAGTTTTTATCTCAGATTCTTTATTTAAAGTTGGAGCTAAGGTAATTAATCTTCTAGGATTTAACGTACTTATTGAAGATTCAAAGAATTGTCCTCTAAAGTCTTCAAAATCATTATTTGATAAATTCTCCTTCAATAAAATCAATAACTCTTCACTATATATGGAAGTAGTATGTGATAAACCTTTATCTATTATTAATTTTTTAGCAATTTTTATTATCTCAGGACTTAATGTTCCTGTAATTGGTCCGCTTATTAATCCTGATTTAACTAAACATTGTTCAAGCCATGCAGGCTGCCAAACCATCAAAGTAAACGTATTTGCTCCAGATCTCTCTTCATCTTCAGAAATCCATAATTGATTTAAATAATTAGATATTTCTTGATGAGGTAGTTCTAATGGGGTTTGAAGTGTTAATTGAGGTTTCATTATAAAGTTAGGGTCTGCGCCAGAAAATATTGTCTTTGGAAAGTAATTGATCTGATTCAGGAGGTCCCCAAGTCATTGATTCGTATTTTTGAATAGGTAACTTCCAAGGAGCATCTTCCATTAATTCTATTAATGGTGTATAAAGTTTCCAAGCGGCTTCAACCTCATCACTTCTTGTGAACAAGGTAGGATCAGAAAGCATGGCATCAGCCAACAATCTTACGTAACCTTCATCAGAAGGTTCTCCAAAAGATTCATCGTAAGAAAATTCCATCTCAACTGGTCTTGATTTCATTCCAGAACCAGGCGATTTGACTTCAAATTTAAAAGTAGCTCCTTCATTAGGTTGAATCCTGAGAATAAGCTGATTTGGCGCAGGATTAATTATTGTTGATTCAAATAAATGTACTGGGACATCTTTAAATGTTAATACAATTTCCCCAAGTCTTTTAGGTAGTCTTTTGCCAGTTCTTAAGTAGAAAGGAACTCCTTGCCATCGCCAATTATCAATAAATACTTTTGTAGCAATATAAGTTTCTGTTGTACTGTTCAAATTTACTCCATCTTCATCTCTATAACCTTTAAGTCTTTTTTGACTATTACCTCCTTTTGCATACTGACCTCTGATACAGCAATTCCAAGGTTCATTCTCATCGGCAAGTTTTGAAGCTTGAAGAACTTTTGCTTTTTCATTTCTTATTGCCTCAGGTTCGAATTTACCAGGAGGCTCCATTGCAGTAACAGCAAGCATTTGAGTTAAATGATTTTGGAGCATATCTCTTAAAGCTCCAGAGCTTTCATAATAACCAGCTCTATCTTCAACTCCAACTGTTTCCGATGATGTTATTTGAACACTTGAAATATAATTCCTATTCCATATAGGTTCAAAAATAGTATTAGCAAACCTCATAACCAGTATGTTTTGAACAGTCTCTTTCCCCAAATAATGATCTATTCGATATATCTGACTCTCATCTGCACAACTTTGAACGATCTGATTTAATTTCTTCGCACTTGAATAATCTCTTCCAAAAGGTTTTTCAATCACGATTCGACTTTTCTTAGGATCATCTAGTAATCCAGCAGCCTTGAGAGCCTTACATCCACTTCCGTAGAAGTTTGGAGATACTGATAAGTAGAAGGTCTTATTTCCATGTGTAGCCTGTAATTTATCAATTTCATTTAATCTTTTGGAAAGTCTTACGACATGATCGCTTTGCTGCAAATCAACAGGTTCATAAAATAGATAATTCGAAAACTGTTCCCATTCATTTTCATTTTCAGATATTTGATTAGCTAACTTAGCTTTCATTTTTTCCTTGAAATCTTGATCACTCCAAGGCCTTCTTGCACATCCCACTATAGCAAATTCACTAGGGATCCTTCTTTGCAAATAAAGTTCAAATAAGGCAGGAATAAGTTTCCGATGAGTAAGATCTCCACTAGCTCCAAATATTATTAAGCATTGTGGAGGTATCACTCTTTCTTGTCGCAAACCTAATCTAAGAGGATTACTTAAGGTTGAGGGCATATCTTTTTATAAGTCGTATATAGATAAAATCGTCTTTTTTTGATTAATTAGCTACATTTTGTGTCTAAACCAAAAAAGTTTTTTTGTTATTAATAAAAACTTTATAGAAAATTTAATAAGTTTCTACGTGCCACCTACCAGCTTTTTTTAATTGTGGTCTTAACTCTGACCAATTTAGTCCCTTTTCTTCAGCAGCTTTTGTCATAGCTTCATCAATACCAGGTTCCATTCCTTTTAAACCACAAAGATAAATATGAGTTTTTTCATCTTCGATCATATTAAATATCTCATTTGCATATTCTAAAACTCTATCTTGAATATACATTCTTCCGCCTTTTGTATTTTGTTGCTCCCTACTAATAGCTTTAGTATATTTGAAGTTATCTGGATAGGTTTCAATATATCTCTGTAGATCTTCTTCGTATAACAAATTAGCTGATTTAGGAGCACCCATAAATAACCAAGCCTTTCCTTTGAAGTTCCATTTATTTTTTTCCTTTTCAGTAGCTTCAAACATTCTCCTTAGATAAGCCCTCATTGGAGCTATACCCGTGCCAGTAGCCAACATAACTATGTTGGCATCTTCTTCGTCAGGAAGAAGCATTTCTTTGCCCACAGGACCTGTAATCTTTACCTTATCTCCTGGCTTTATGTCACATAAGTAAGTAGAGCAAACACCATTAATAGTTTCTCCATCTTTTTCATATTGCAATTGTCTTACGCAAAGAGAAACTGTATTTCCCTCGAAATCATCGCCATGCCTAGTACTTGCTATTGAATAAAGTCTTAGTTTATGTGGCTTGCCATTTGCATCTTCACCAACAGGCATAATTCCAATACTTTGTCCCTCTACATAATTTAAAAAAGGATCACTTTCCTTAAGATCAAATGTTATGTGATTTACTCTTCCAATAGCACCCTCTTTAAGGAGACTGTAGTTACCAGTGACAGTTCCTTCAAATGGAGTCTTTGGTCTATATATATTAACTGGTACATCAGAATGCTTTTTCTTCAAAGGCTTCGGTGATTCAACCTTTGAAGCAGCTACTGGTTTCGATTCACTCTTAGATTCCACTACCTTTGCCTCAGTTTTTTTTGATTTATTTGCTTCTTCAAATTTTATAGCCCTTTTATTAAAAAAAGTCATTATGAGATAAAAAACTGATATAACAATTGGGATATGAGCTAATCCACCTGCTATAACTTTTGCTTGTGAGTAAACCATTTTTTGAACTTATTTATACTAAAAGATTATCAATTTGTATATTAATTTGTATGTATTTTATAAAAATGGTTACGTTTTGAGATCGGAATATATAAACATTAATTTACTTAATTATCAATTTTTTTTTAATTTATCGGTATAGTTACACAGGAATAATTTTTTATTTAATTAAAAAATTCATCTATGAATAATTCTCAGGGATCAGTAACTCATTCTCAAGATAATGATTACAGAACAATTGAGCAAACTATGGAAAAGCTTTCTGGAGGTACAAGAAGGCTTGCCGCTCAGTTAACAACTTCTGCCACCTTCGACTCTCTATGGAATGTTTTAACTGATTATGATCGTCTAAATCTCTATATTCCAAATCTTTTATCTAGTAAGAAAATTTATAAAAATAATAATAATGTTCATCTAAAACAAGTTGGTGCTCAAGATTTCCTTGGAATGAAATTTTCAGCTGAAGTAACAATTGATTTATTCGAAGAGAAAGAACTTGGTTTATTAAAATTTAAACTAATTAAAGGCGATTTTAGGAAATTTGAAGGAAGCTGGAAAATTCAAACTACAAAAGATACTTCAAAAAACTCATTGATTTATGATCTCACTGTCCAAGGTTGCCAATGGATGCCAATTGGAATGATAGAAAAAAGATTAAAAAAAGATCTTTCTGAAAATTTGATTGCAGTAGATAAGCAGGCAAAATATTCAATTAAATAATTAATTAAATTCTTAAAAATTAATTAATAGCCCCAAGGGGATTCGAACCCCTGTCGCCTCCGTGAAAGGGAGGTGTCCTAGGCCTCTAGACGATGGGGCCAAGGAAATAGCTCTTAGTAGCTTATAAAAAATTAGGAGTAAAGCTATCCTTTCGTCAAGTGTTGGTGATCTTTGTTTTGGCCTTGCCACACTGGAACAGTAAAATGAAAGCACGAACCTTCACCAACTTCTGATACAACCCATATTCTTCCTCCATGTACTTCTACAATTCTTCTGCAAACAGATAATCCAATACCAAAACCAGATGTCCCCTCAGATGTCTGTGGTAGCCTAACTCTATCGAGAAAAATTCTTTTTTGTTCAGAGAAAGGAATACCAGCTCCTTTGTCACAAATTGTTATTTCTACCCATTGATTTGTTTTATGAATCATTGTAATTTTTATTAATCCAGAATCTTCTGAAAATTTAAGGGCATTTTCAATTAAATTTAAAAATACTTGTCTCATTCTTCTTTGATCAGCAAATACGTTAGGAAGATCTGAAGGTATATCAGTATCAATTTCAATTTTCCTTAATCTCCAAAATTTTTCTAATTCAAGAATTGCTTCGGCACTTATATTTCCTAAATCAATTTTTTGGGGATTAAAAAGGGCTTCCCATTTAGTTGTACCAACTTCTAATAGATCTTGAGATAAAAGTTCAATTTCTTCTAAACGGCGTTTAATAACATCTTGTAATTTTTTTATATCAATTTGACCAAGTTTTTGACTTTGAATAGCTAGAGTGGCTGCGGTTAGAGGTGTTCTTAACTCATGAGCAACCATTCTTAAGAGTCTTTCTTGTGATTCGATCCGTTTTGTCAGTGTCTCATTTTCTTGTCTTAGAACCAATAATTCCTCCTCAAGGAGAAATTCTTTTTGTGTTCTAATTGAATCTATTTTAGACGGTTGAAGATTAATACCTAAATTTTTCGTAACCCCTTCTTGCTTCCATCTAGGCAACCAAGTCTGCAACTGAACAAAAATATTACTTCCTGCAAATATCTGCTTTGGACTTGGTGAAACTTTAATAAGAGCTGGTATGGCTACTAATCTGTGCAACTCAAGAAGTTCAGGCTGTTCCGTTGGTTCAGAAATTTGAAGAGAAATCTCAAATTCGCAATCATCTGATTCTAAATAAGATAATAATGATTTCAAATCCCCTCTTGAAAGATGATTTCTAGCAGCTACTAGTATTAGTTTTAGTTCTTTTTTTTCATTCAAATCATTTCCCCTGAAGTGTTGAAAAGCTATTATTGCTTATAAACACATTAAGATATTTATTTTTATTTTACAGATAAGCTATGAAATAAATAGATGCTATTTATAAATGGTTGTTATTAATCAAAAAACTATTTTCAATTCCGGCGACTATGATTCTCCAGAGGTTAGTATAAATAGTAATTTAAAAAGATGGTTCTCTCGTAATATTGGGCTTTGGAAATCCAATAGGACATATTTTCTTGAAGAAAAAAGGAAAACATATAACCTCTGTATGTATATAAATGTTGAGGCCATTGAATCTAAAAAAGAGTGGGAATCACATTATAAATTCACTTGGTATCCAGAAAAGAAATATACCTTTTTTGATGAAAATCCAAAATATAAAGAAAAAGGTGAAATGCAAGCATTCATAAAAGGACATCAACTCATAAGAGAAAATTTTTATTTAAGTAATATTGATGGAATATCTAACATTAAACAAGTTGATGAACATGAGATGATTTTCGAATCAAGCTATGAGGATTGGTATATCCTAGAGCACACAAGACTTATTGATGAAGACAAATATAGATACAGGGTTATATATTCATGGAATAAAGATAAGCTTAAAATTGTTGAGAATCATCATGAAATTAAAATAATTACTTAAGTTTTATTGACTAATAGAGTTTCAAATTAAAAAATGTTATCTTTATGTAATAACCAAAAGTAAGAAATGATGATTAATTTATATTCAAAAAAAATCTATAAATTATTAAGTATCCCATTACTTTTATATTTAACTCTTTTTGACATCAATCTATTTAATCGAGAGATTAAATCTGAAAAGAAACTACAGGCTGCTACTGAAAATGATTTATATTTATATAAAGGGATGGGAGCTTCTTATCTTTGTATAGCTTCAAAAGCTGGAATAAAATTCCCAAAAGCTGTAGGTGTGGCGACTGCAACCTTTGTACAAGTAATTGAGGGCAAACATGGAGGTGTAGTTAAAGAATTAGGAGATAAGAAATTAGATAGAGATAAATTATTTGCAGGGGCAGAATTTCAAATAGTTACTACAGCGATAAAATATTGCCCAGATAGCGTTCCTGAGGAAGTTGCTAAAAAAGTTAACCAAATACTTAAAGACAATAAAAAATAAATTTATAAATCATCTAAACATAGAACTAACAGAACTTTCTTCATGAATTCTCCAAATTGCCTCTCCTAGCATATTTGCAACAGAAAGTACTTTTAACTGAGGAAAGTTATCATTATCAATTACTGGAATACTGTTAGTTACTATAACTTGTTCAAATAATTCTTTTGCACTTAATCTTTCATAAGAAGGCGGAGAAAAAACTGCATGAGAAGCACATGCAAAAATTCTCTTTGCACCCTCTTTTTTTAATAAATTTGCTCCTGAGCAAATAGTCCCCCCAGTATCAATCATGTCATCTATAAGAATAGCCGTTTTCCCCTTAACTTCTCCAATCACAGTCAAACTCTCTGCAATATTGTGAGCAGATCTTCTCTTATCAATAATAGCTAGTGGAGCATCTTTCATTAATTTGGCAAATGCTCTTGCTCTGGCTACGCCACCGACATCAGGAGATACAACTACAACTTCTTCCAAATTTAAAGTTTCAAGATAATCAATTAAGACAGGAGATCCATAAATATGATCACAAGGAATATCAAAATATCCTTGTATTTGGGCAGAATGTAAATCCATTGCAAGAACTCTATCTACACCAGATTTTTCAAGTAAATTTGCAGTAAGCTTTGCTGTAATTGACTCTCTTCCAGAAGTTTTCCTGTCTGCCCTTGCGTAACCGAAATAGGGAATAACAGCTGTAATTTGCCTAGCTGAAGCTCTTTTACATGCATCAACCATTATCATCAACTCCATTAAACTATCGTTAACAGGAGCACATGTAGGCTGAATAAGGAATACATCACAACCTCTTATAGATTGCTGAATTTGGACATAAAGTTCCCCATCAGCAAATCTTTTAGAGACTAAGGGAACATTTTCTATCCCTAAGTATGAGGCAATTTCTCCTGCTAATTTCGGATTAGAAGTCCCACTAACTAACCTTAGTCGACTGTTGACTAGATTAAAATTTGGCTCTTCATTCTCTACTGCCGTGATAAAACTTGTCACGAAATTAGCTTTTAAAAACTCTAATGTTATCGTAGTACCTAATATAAATTTCGCAAAAATTAATTAACATTTTTATCCTCTAAAGTCAAAATTTCCTTTGTTTGATAATAAAAATTGCTACGTACATATAATTAAAAAATTTCAGGCAAAAATGATAACCTTTAAAATTTATTCGTTAAATCATCTATATTTATCTTATGTTAGTTTTAGATGATAATTGC
>QCSX01000016.1 GCA_003209065.1 Prochlorococcus sp. AG-670-N10 | reverse complement strand
TTTACTTTCCGTTCCTTTACTTTTTCCTGTAAACATAAATATTCGTCTTTACTTATAGGTTCAAAGGGTAATCTTGGGAATGTGGCATTTGCACTAAATCTGGCTAACAAAGCGGCAGATATGTAGCCTTCATTATTTTCTATTGCACTATGAATAGCTTTTGCTAAATCTTCAATTTCACTCTCTCTGAATTCAACTGTTGCAGAAGTATTGTGTTCTGTATAGAACTTTTGAACTTGCATATAAAAATCGAATTGTGCAAGGGCAGAAAAATTATTGATATCTATTTGATCTGCTCCTTCTATATTTGCCCAACTTACCTCTGTTGGGATTTCGACTAGCCATTCAGTACATCTTGGGTCAAACGGATTATCAAGTAAGCAGCCTTTTTCGTCTTTGTCAGATTGAGATGGAACAACAGAGTAACCATAATCCATGCAAGCTAATGCAATAGGATCATTCTTTCTGAAAGTTATTCTTCTTAAAAACCTTTGTGCTTTAGGTGGATGCCATCCAGGAGCTGCCCCTGTTAAAAGACTTTTGGTTCCAGCAGGTTGAACTGTTGTACATCTATTTGGTCTTCTGAGATTATGTTTGTCGCAGTATTCCCAAACAGTCTCTTTTACAGTTTTTCTCCATGAGTCTAAGAATTTAGCTTCCTGCTTTTTAAAATCTCTACCTTCTTCGTTATCAGGCCTTCCCGCTTCCCACCATTTTAACCAAGGGGTTCCAAAGGCATGTACACAGAAATCAAATAATCCTGTAAAACTAACTCCCACTATAGGATCGTACTCCCTACTTTTTCTATATCTCTCAACTTCAAATTCATGATTTAATAAGCATGCCACTGAAAGAGCTGCAGCTTTAAAGGCTTTTTTTTGTTCTTCAATATTCTCTGGGTCAATCTGATTTAGGTGAACTTCGGCCAAATTACAATGAAAATCGTTACCTAGTATTTCACCGCAAGGATTAAGTCCATATCTACTCATTCTATGATCTAGTTCTTCTTCAGAAAAAGGTCCGTAATTAAGATTAATCCAATTTCTAGCTTCCTCTTTACCTTGTTCTGAATATATTTCTATGAATTCATTTTTGAGATCTTCTCCGTTCAAAATATCTGCATTTGATCTTGCTATTGCTTCTGGCGCAAATTGAATTGCTCCTTCACCTGAATGGAATTGCTTGGTTACAGCATCCAGAATTGTTTGATAAGAGGGCTTTGTATGATAAACCCTTGTATGATTTGCCATTCTAAGAGCGTCCTTCTCTGGATCGATTCTCCAATTACCTTCTTCGTCTTGACTCCATAGATTCTCTTTAGCTGATGCTGCTTCTTTGTCATCAGATGCAAACTGCCTCATACCAGCGCTTCTTCTTATATTACCTGCAACTATTGTTACAGCTGCTTCGTCAATAAGTAAGCAACATTCAACTGTATTTAGCTTTCTACCAATCGCTTTTCCTAATAGAGAGGCAACTCGAGAGTATAAATCCTTTAACTTAATAGGATTCGCCATACCTCCAAACCCTTTTAATGATTCTCCTGCTGGCCTAATATCTTCTAAGTTAATATGAACATTAATTTCTTTCTCAAGACTTTCATTGCTTGATGCTTCAAGAAGATATTTATAACTATCTACCCAGCCTCTTCTGCTGTCCCCAACTTTTATAAATATATCTTTGCCCCTGATTTCTAAAGAAGATTTTTCCTGCCTTTGTTCTTTAGGAGTTAATCCTACCTCGCTAACTGATTTTATAGTTATTTTATTTTTTACTAATGGAAGCTTATTTATAAAATGGGGCTCTATTATTGCTCCTGTGCCGCAACCCATCATTGCTAAATCCATCATTAAGGCAAAAGCCTCCCAATCAATTAAATTTGTTGAAGTACAATTATAGGCTCCTGAAAAATTCTGGTTTTTATTAATCCAGGGAGTCCCTCCTATCCATAACCATCTTCCAGATGGTTGAGCCTTTTGATTTCTTTGCATTTCTCTCATTAACATCAATTCTTGATCAGAGAGTTTTCCTAATTCTTTTAATCCAGATAAATTTCTTTCTCCAACTTCACTCCAATTCTCTCTTTTTCCGGAAACTGTCTTTCTGCTATAAGACCTAAAGAAGACAGGATAAGCAGCAGGAGCTGTTTTTGGAAAGTCATCTTTTCTAAGATTATTAGAATTGCTCTCGGAGGAAGCTTTATTTGGTGCAATTGTCACGATAAAAAAAGTATGTAAATTTACCCGTAAAGGCAGAATAACTCTACCTGTGGCGTCTGCAACTATTCTTACCACTATTTAACGGTTTGTGTAAAAATATGTTTATTATGAAATTTTTGTTCACGGAAGTTTATGGAAAGAACAGTTGAACCTGAATTAATGGAAAGAGAAGACCAGGTTGATTCTTATGCTAAAGCTGACTTTTCAGAGGGAGAGAATAATCTTATTAATCAAATAAATCATTACTTGATTAAAAATAATATTCATTTGAGTGAAAATGAATTGATTGTTGATTTAGGATGCGGACCAGGAAATATATCTGAAAAGTTATCAACTAAATGGCCTAATGCCAATGTTATTGGTATTGATGGCTCAAAAGAGATGATTCGAATAGCTGAGTTAAATAAAAAGAATTCTTTAAATCGGAGTCGATTAAAAAATTTGCATTACATTTGTGCAGATATAAAAAGCCTTAAATCAAGTGATATTTCTTTCGAAAAAAATATAAGTTTATTAGTCAGCAACAGTTTAATTCACCATATTACTTATCTGGATGATTTTTTTTATTGCATAAAGAGATTATCAAGTGATTTAACTATAAATTTTCATAAAGATCTGAAAAGACCGATTGATAAACAATCAGCCTTATATTTAAAAGAAAAATGTGGGGAAAAATATAATGAAATATTGACTAATGATTATTACGCATCATTAAAGGCTTCTTACACATCAAAAGAATTAAAAGATTTTATTTTAGAGAATAAATTATCCTCTTTAGAAGTGTTCGAAGAAGGTGATCAATATTTAGTCATTTATGGTAAGGTTTAGAGTTAGTTGGATTGTTAAAATAGAATTTGATGAGGTCAAGTACTGAAAACTTAAATAATAAAAAAATCTTAGAGGCGGTAAATAAAAGAAGGAACTTTGCGATTATTTCACATCCTGATGCTGGTAAAACAACTCTTACTGAAAAACTTCTTTTGTATGGAGGCGCTATACAGCAAGCAGGGGCAGTAAAAGCAAGAGGTAATCAAAGGAAAGCTACTTCTGATTGGATGGAACTTGAAAAACAAAGAGGTATCTCAATTACTTCAACTGTTTTGCAGTTTGAATATGAAAGATCAGTAATAAATCTGTTGGATACTCCTGGTCACAAAGATTTTTCTGAAGATACATATAGAACTTTAGCTGCCGCAGATAATGCAGTAATGCTTGAAGATGCCGCTAAAGGATTAGAACCTCAAACAAGAAAATTATTTGAGGTATGCAGAATGAGAAAAATACCTATCTTTACTTTTATTAACAAGATGGATAGACCGGGCAGAGAACCTTTTTCTTTGCTTGATGAAATTGAATCAGAGCTTGGTTTAAATACTTTGCCAGTTAATTGGCCGATTGGTATAGGTGAGGAATTTAGAGGAGTTATTGATAGATTTACAAGAGAGGTTATTTTATTTGATAAAGCTGTTAGAGGGAAACAGTCAAATGAGAAAAGAATGAGTTTAGATGATAAAGAACTTTCAAAATATGTAGAGAAAGAATTACTTGAGATCTCTCTTGAAGAGCTCGAGGTTCTTGATGAGGCAGGTTCGAAATTAGAAAAAGAAGAAATTTTTAATGGTTCACTTACTCCTGTTTTCTTTGGCTCGGCGATGACAAATTTTGGGGTAAGACCTTTTTTAGATAGTTTTTTAAAAATGGCTCAAAAACCAACTTCAAGAAATAGTAATAAGGGAGATATTGAGCCTGCAAGCGATGAATTTAGTGGTTTCGTATTTAAGTTACAGGCAAATATGGATCCAAAGCATAGAGATAGAGTTGCTTTTATAAGAGTTTGTAGTGGAAAATTTGAAAAGGATATGTCAGTCAAGCACTCAAGAACAGGAAGAACTATTAGATTATCTCGACCTCAAAAAATATTTGGTCAAGACAGAGAAGTAGTTGATGATGCCTATCCTGGAGATGTAATTGGACTTAATAACCCTGGAATGTTTTCTATCGGAGATACTTTATATACAGGCACTCATCTTGAATATGAGGGTATACCCTCATTTAGTCCTGAAATATTTAGTTGGCTAAGAAATCCAAACCCTTCAGCATTTAAAAACTTTAGGAAGGGAGTAAACGAACTTCGTGAAGAAGGTGCTGTTCAAATACTTTATGACTTTGATGAGAGCAAAAGAGATCCTATCCTTGCAGCTGTTGGACAATTACAGTTGGAAGTAGTTATTCATAGATTAAAAAATGAATATGGTGTAGATGCCAATCTTGAATCTATGCCATACCAATTGGCACGATGGGTTTCAGATGGATGGTCAGCTATTGATCAATTAGGAAGGATCTTTAATTGCAAAGTCGTAAAGGATTGCTGGAATAGGCCAGTGATTCTTTTTAAGAATCAGTGGAATCTTAATCAATTTATTGAAGATAATGAGAATTTAGATTTAAAAAAAGTAGCACCTGTTGTTAGTGGAGTGGAACCAATTGTTTTATAAAGTCCTATTGGATAATAAAATTGGTTAATCTATAGTCATTGTAAAAATCAATTGGATTCAAATAAAAGCAAAAATAATCCCGATAAAACTCCCTATGAAATATTAGGTGTTGACGAAGGTGCCGATTTTGAAGATATACAAAAAGCAAGAGATCTTAAAGTTAAGGAGGCTGGTGAAGATCTACTACTTAAGGCAAAAATAGAATCATCTTTTGATCAATTGTTAATGGGTAGTTTGAAAGCAAGGCAGTCAGGGAACGTTAGTTTCGAAGCTAAAAATGCTTCTAAGAAAGAGAAACAAATTAATAAACTCATTAATAATGATTTCCCGCTGTTATCAAAAATAAAAAATTTGAATAATAATGGTAACAATTCAAACGAATATAGCCTTCCTAAAATAATCCCTCCATCTTTTGATAATCTTTCAATCAAGTTATCTGTTGGATTATTATTTTTGATAATACTTTTAATTAGTCCTGATTCTTACAACAGACTTCTGCTTTCTATTTCAACTTTAATCCTTACTTATATTCAAATTAAATCAGGTAAAAAGTTTATTATTTCTCTTGGATGGAGTGTGACATTTCTTTCAATAGGATTAATATTTGGAGGTTTATTTGAAACCAACTCATTTATTCAGGAAATATCTAATAACTCTTTATCAATTCAGAAAATTCAAAGTTTACCAGCAATGATAATTTTGTGGATAGGAGTAATTTTTCTTTAAATTAATTTTTAATCATCTCTTTAATCTCTTCAGAATTTATTAGATATTTATTCTTGCAAAATTCGCAAACTAATTCGGCTTTTCCTTCTTTAATTAAAATATCTTCTAACTCTTTTTTATCAAGCATTTTCATGGCATTTAAACTTCTCTGTCTAGAGCACCTACATTCAAATCTAACTTCTTGAGTTCGAGCTTTCTCGGAAATTGATTTATCGTCAATATCTGGAAATATATTTTTTATTAGTGAAAGAAGATTATCTTTTGATTTAAATAAGTCTTCACTAAAAGAATTAATTTCTTTACATCTTTCTTCAAGCAGTGAGACTAATAATGGATCAGTTTCTTTCTTTGGCAATACTTGAGCTAACAATCCTCCGCTAGAAATAATATTTTTATTTTGAATCTTTTCCCCAATAAATACAGCAGAAGGAGTCTGCTCAGAATGATATAAATAAGATGCTAAATCTTCAGCAATATTTCCATTGACTAACTCAACAGTGCTGGTAAAGGGTTCTCCAAAACCATTATCCCGAATTACATTTAAATAGCCTGTCCCTAATGCTTTTGTGAAATCAAAAGAATATTGATTTGACTTGGTTTTGACTAGATCTAATTCCAAATTAGGATTTCCTACATAACCTCTAACTTTCCCATCTCTGCCCGCATCCACAAGTAATCCCTTTAAAGGGCCATCAGATCTTACTCTTAAAGTGACTCTCCCATGCATTACTTTCATAGAACTTGCCAAAAGAAGAGAGGCGCTGAAAGCTCTCCCCAGTATAGAGGTAGTTAGATAAGACAATCCATGTCTTTCTTTCGCTTCCATTGATGCATCTGTTGTTAATACCGCAACTAACCTTATTCCACCATTAGCCGCAGTTGCGCGTACAATTTTATCCCCCATAATTTCCATTCGTTAATTCCTTAATCTTTCCTTGTTGAAGAACTAACATTTTAGACGGTATCCCTTCAAATAATGAGGGTTCATGAGTAACGATAATTATTGTATTTTTATTTTTGAGATTGAGAACTAAATTCTTAACATCATTTTTCATTGACCAATCAAGCCCAGCAGTTGGCTCGTCAAGTAAAAGAATAGTTGGATTTCTCATTAGTTGAACTGCTACAGCTAATCTTCTCTGTTGACCACCACTTAATTTCTCAGGAGGTTGAGTAAGATTTATATCTGATAGCCCAACTTTTTTTAAAACTTGCTCTATATTTTTTTCTCTTAATGATTTATAACCAATTTTTAATTCTTTCCCAATGGTTGTTCCTAAAAAGTATCTTTCTGGGAATTGAAATACTACTCCACTTATCCATCTTCTTTGCCTAGCAGTGATATTTTTATTTTTCCAAGTAATCTTTCCTTTCTGAGGAGTAATTAGTCCACTTATTATTTCCAATAGAGTAGTTTTCCCTGAACCACTTTTGCCACAAATTAATATAATTTCCTTTTCATGAAGATTGAAACTAATATCATCTAATATTTTTTTATTTCCAGTTTGAGGTTGATAAGTAATATCTTTTAAATCAAGCATTATTAATTTAGTTGTAGGTATAAAATTTAAACTTTGAATTATCAACTTATAATAACCATAGATCTAAAAAAAATAACAGTAAAAATGAATATTGCATTTAGAGAAGTTGATCCTTTTAATTGTTGGATTTGGATAAAATTCTTTGAAATACCTACTGAAGCAGAAAAAAACTACTTGGATGGAGTTTTTGATAGTTGGTATGTTTTAGGTAGGTTAGGTGGTTTTAATTCTGAAAATTTACAAACTCATGAAGAGGGTTCTGATTTAAGTTGGATGTCATACGATAATGAGCAAAAAGAATCTTCCCTTCCTGCCTTGATGCATAATTTAGGTGTTATGGAATATCAAAATTTATGGTCAAGAAGTTGGGTTGATTTTGGAACTTCAGATTCACTTTCTATTGATATTTTAATAAATGCGTTAAACGAGATATCTAATAATTATGTAAAAATTGATGAATTAATAATTGGGGGAGAAAATAGTGATTGGTCGATTGAGGAACATGAAGATTTGGTTTTTAAAAACTGATTTTTATATATGGATGATTTAACAAGATTATTTATACAGAATGAAAGAATAATTAATAACAAGAACAATGATTTAAAACTTACAAATAATGAAGCGCGCTACATAAATAAAGTAATGCGGATAAAAATTGGTAAAGAAATATTTATCACTAATGGCGAAGGTTCATTATGGAAAGCTATAAACTTAGAGGATAATTCTATAAAGATAAACAATATTAATAATCCTTATTTATTTCAAGAAAAAGAAAAAATTTTATTAGGAATAGCTGTTGTTATTCCTAAAAATGGTTTTGAAGATATTCTAAAAATGTGTACTGAAATAGGAATTGATTTTATACAACCTTTGTATTCAGATAGACAAGTTAAGAAGTATACTAACTTCTCAAATAAACTTATAAGATGGGATTCAATTGTTAATGAAGCTGTTGAACAATGCGAGAGATTATGGAGACCATCTATTTTGAGTGATATTAATTTATTCGACTGGATAAATTCTATAGAAAATAAAGATATTATTTCAGTATCTGTTACAAGAGATGATAGCTCTGATAATTTAAGTCATTGGTTAAAAAAAAAGCAAGGTGTTTTGGATAAAAAAGGAGGAGTTTTATGGAATGTAATTGGACCGGAAGGAGGCTGGTCTAAAGGTGAAATTGAATTTTTTATTAAAAATAAAATTGCTTTTGTAAAACTTTCAGAAACTATTTTAAGAACTTCAACAGCTACTGTTAATGCAACTTCAATTCTTGGTCAATGGCGTAATGATCTTAAATTAATCCTTTAAAAAAAATGAATTTACTTTCTAATAATTTTTTACTCGGTTTTTTAATTAACTTTATTCTAATTTCTTTGTTTTTTAGAGTCCCATTGATGACAAAAGGAGGGTGGATAAGTGCTGGGGTATTAGGGTCTATTTTATGGGGATGTTTGTCATGGCAGGGTTGGACCTCTGTTGTAATATATTTATTCCTTGGATCTCTTGTGACAAAAATTGGTTATAAATTTAAAAACGAAAAAGGGATAGCTGAAAAAAGAGGTGGTAAAAGAGGTCCTGAAAATGTTTGGGGTTCGGCTGCAACAGGATTGTTTTTTGCAATAATGGTTAAATTGAATTTTACTAATTTAGTCTTTTACAAAATTGGTTTTGCTGCAAGTTTTGCCGCAAAGTTGGCAGATACTTTTGGTAGTGAAATAGGAAAAAGATTTGGTAGGAATACATATCTAATTACTTCGTTTAGAAAAGTTGAAAGAGGAACGGAAGGAGGAATTAGTTTAGAAGGCACAGCGGCAAGTGCCCTAGGTGCAATATTTATGTCATTAATAATGTTTATTCTAAATATTATCTCAACAAAAAATCAATTTTTAATAGTTGCAATTTCTGGTTTTTTAGCAACAATTTCTGAAAGTTTTATTGGAGCTAAATTTCAAGACAAATATAAATTAAGTAATGAATTAGTAAATTCTATTCAAACAATTATTTCTTCTATAATTGCAATTTTTGTTCTAATTTTTCATCTCAAAATTTCTAATTAAATTACCTTTTATCAAAATTAGGATTCCTTCCATTTATTAAGAATTTCCCAACTTTTAAGACGTTGATAAATCCAAAGATGTCCATGCGCATTTAAGTGTATACCATCCTCTGCGATCCAATTCTTACTTCTATTATCTGAGTACATTTCTCTAAAAGTTGGCAGAAAAGGGACATTTTGATTTAAACAGACTTCTTCCATTCTTCTTTCATAAGAATGACAGAAATCATTTGAATACCATAAACATCCAGCAAATGGCATTTTGTTTTCATCAACAGGGGTTAGCCCAATTACAAAAACTTGAGTTTGGGACTTCATTTCAAAAATTAATTTTTCTAATCCATACTCGAATCCATTTATCTCTAATTGGTGCCGCCCATTTTTTTGCCCAATTGTTGGAGTATCATTAAGACCCACATTCAAGAGGATAGCTTTGGGCTTATTTCTTCTTGTTTCTCCTCTTGATGACCATTCTTTTTTCCAACGTAAAGAAACCTTTTCAATTCCATCTCCTCTTACCCCTAGTGGATAAATAATTGGAAAATCATGAAATTTAGACCAATCTTTTCTTAGTCTTTCGCACCATCCTCCTCCTACAGTATCCCCCCATCCATATACTGAACTATCTCCGATTACAACCAATTGTTTTGGTAAAACAGGCACTAATTTCCTTTGAATTATTTCACTTGATTTGAGAAGAATTTTATTACTAATCAAGTTAGATTACTTTTGATTTTACCATTTATTAATTCTCCAATTATTGCAATTGAGCTATAAAAAAACAAAATCACTATGACTTCTTCCCATGCAAATGAACTCAATGATTCTTGAAGTTGCCAACCTAAACCAACACTACCAATTACTCCCAGAATGGCTGTTTCTCTAATTATAATATCTGATCTATAAGCACAATATGCTAAGTAACTATTTGCTTGTTTAACAAATATTCCGAAAAGCCAACTAGACCTCTTTGAAACTCCTAATGATTTCATCGCAATATATTGTTTATTATCTTGGTTATGTAAATTAGCCAAAAGCAATTTGCTCGTTATAGCTGCGTTATGTAATCCTAATGTTGTTGCTGCTAAAGATATTGAAGGATCATTAAACATTAAGAGTATTAGAATTAATACAGGCGGTGGTATTAAACGAAATAAAAATGAGATTATTCTGATAATTGTAATTCCTACTTTATTATTTAAAATCAATATAAAAATGGGAGGAAAACTTATAGCTATTCCAGTAGATAAAAGACATAAAACTATTGTTTCTAGTAATAGTTTTAAAAAATCGTATGAAATAAAATTGAAGTTTGATATCAAAAGATTGTTGATTGAATTAAAAGGTATTGCATTTTTATTAAAAATAAAATAAACAAAGAAAGATAAAGAAAATAAACTAATACAAAATAAAGCGATTACAAAAGAGGTCAAAAATTTCTTAGAAGTGTTAGAGAGGTTGAATTTTTTTAATAGTTCTTTTGAGATAATAATTAAAAAAGCTAAACCCCAAAGATAAGTCCATAGCTCTTGGAAATTCAAAGTTTGAAAGGATAAAAATATACTTGTGCCTATTCCTCCAACTCCAAACAACCCCAAAACTGTTGTACTTCTTATGGCACATTCCAAACGGTATAAACCAAAATTTTTAAAGGTTTCTATCACAGGAGCCCAAACTAATGTTATTAAAGTGGAAGATTTAATACCATTAATTTGTTTAATTGATTCAATAGTTTTAAGATTAATATTTTCTATTTGCTCACTAAAAACTTTTGCATTTATAGCAACATAAGGAATGCAAATAGCTATTATCCCAATTGAAAAACTTATACCATATATTTGCATTAATATAAGTCCCCAAATTATTTCATGAATCGATCTTATAAAAGTTAAAAATAAATTTAAAAATCTCTTTAAAAATATGGGTAAATTTAATATTTGATAAAAAATTTCTGAAGATAATATTCCAAATATAACCCCAAATATAATACTTATTAGCCAACTAAAAAATGCAATAATAATAGTTTCATTTAATCTTTTTACTAATGTGAAAATGATTTCATTATTAATTTTTGGATTAAAGGCAGAAATAATGAATTCTTTAAATAATTCAATACCTCCAATATGAAAATTAATTAATAGTTCATAGGCTATAGGTATACAAACTAGTATTGGTAGAAAAGTTATTGAAGAAGAATTTAATTTTAATTTATTCAATTACCTAATAAAGCTTGTTTAAATGATTTTTTTTTAATTTATTTTTTTCTAAATCAAATATTATTTCACCATTTTTCATTCCAATAATTCTATTAAAACCATCTAATAAATCTAATCTATGCAAAGCAATTAAAGTAGTGTTAGGAACTTTTATTTTATTTTTATTTTTAGTAATTAATAATAGATTTTTAATATTAGAAGTTAGTTTTGGATCTAAATTATTAAAAGGCTCATCAGCAAGTAGGATGTTTGACTCTTGAATTAATGATCTTGCAATAGCAACTCTTTGTTTTTGGCCTCCAGATATTTTTCTAATATTTTTGGAAAAAATAGATTTCTTAAGATTACAAACTTGCATATATTGATGAGCTTTATTAAAAGAACTTATATTTAGTAAATTTTTAAAAGCAAATAGGAAACTTTGTTTTGCAAGAAGTCCACAATTAACATTTTGTTCTGCTGATAGATCTTCTATTAATCTTAAATCTTGCCAGATAGTTGAGATCTTACTCTTTTGATATAAGTTTAATTTATCAAATTCTGTATTAAATAATTTAATTCTACCTTTGTTAGGTTTGAGTGTTCCGTTAAGAATAGATATAAGAGTAGTTTTACCCGCACCACTTTTGCCTAATAAGGCAATTTTTTCACCCGATTGAATTCGTAAACTTACCTTGTTTAAGGTGAAATTATTTTTATTTTTATAGCTTACCTCTTTTAATTCGAGAAGAGGATTAATCATCTTATTTTTTTTAATTTTCTCGCGATTATCTCGATATTTTTATAGTCACTAGATTCTGCTTCTATAAATTTTTTTGCGTTGAACATATCTAATATCTTTTTATGTTCTGTCTTTTTAATATCTAAATTAAGAATTGTAGATTTAAGTTCTTTAGTAAAATCTTCTCGAAATCTATTATCAAGATTTCCTTGAGCAACCCAATGATAGTCAACATAATCAGGAGTTATCCAAAAAAGATTTACATTATTTGTTCGTTTAGGATTATTTTTAAGATTGTTTTCCCACACTTGTTTATTTAAGGCTCCTGCATCAAAGGCTCCACTATTAACTAAAGCGATAGTTGCATCATGACCACCGCTAAATCCTACTCTTTTTCCTTTAAAGTTTTCTATTTTTATTCCAGCATCATTAAGGAAAAATTCTGGCATTAACCTTCCAGATGTTGAATTTTCAGAACCAAAAGTAAATCTTAGATTCTTGAGCTTCTTAAGTCCATTTTTATTGGAAATTGAATCAAGTTTTAATTTCTTATTCACAATAAAAACGCTTTTAAATTCTTTATCAATATCTCGTTGAGCAATCACAATTGCCTTAGGGGTTTGTAATCTTGCCTGAACTCCGGATAAACCACCAAACCATACTAAATCTAAATCATTTGTTCTAAATCCAGTAACCGCAGCAACATAATTAATAACGGGAATATACTTTACCTTTACATCTAGAGTCTTAGCTAATTCTTTTGCAAACAAATTAAATCTTTTGTCTAATACCTCTTGATTTTGATCAGGAATTGCCCCGATCTTTAAAACTTTTGGATTTGCATTTAAGGGTGAAGAAAGAGTTGCAAAAAAAATAGTAGAGGTTAAAAATATCTTTTTGATATTTATAAAAATTTTATTCATTTAAAAGTAATAATTTAAAATGCCTTTCTCTAATCTTGTTAAGCCATCAAGAATCTTTTCTTTTGAAGAGGCACAAGATATTCTAATACATTGATCATCACCAAAAGGTTTTCCAGGCACCACCACTAAACCATAATCATTAAGAATTCTTTTGCAGAATTCTACAGAAGTCATGGAATTATTAGGTAATCTAGGAAATGCATAAAAAGCTCCATTAGGTGGATATATAAATAGTCCTTCGATATTTTTTAGCCCTTTATAAAGGACTTCTCTTCTAAGATCATAATGGCTATTGATTTTTAAGAAAAATTCTCGGTTTAATTTTAATGCCTCTAAAGCACCTCTTTGAACGAACGAACAAACATTACTTGTACTTTGGCTTTGTAAGGCTGATGATGCTTTAATAATATCTTTTTGTCCTACCAAATAACCAACTCTCCACCCAGTCATTGCCCAACCCTTTGCAAAACCATTAATTATAAAAATTCTTTCTTTTAGGTCAGTTGCTAGTGAAGCTAAACTTAAATGCTTAAAATCTTTTTTAAGAATTAATTCGTAAATCTCATCTGAAAGAATATTAATATTTTTATTTTCTCTTACTAATTCTGCAATTTGTAACAACTCTTCTTTTGGCATTACTCTACCAGTTGGATTGTTGGGAGAATTAATAATTATAAATTTCGTTTTTGGAGATATCTTAGATTTTAAATCTTGTATATTTATTTTGAATCCATCTTCAGCCGAAGAATTTAGGAAGACAGGCTTTCCACCTGCCAATCTAACCATCTGAGGATAGCTTAACCAATAAGGAGCAGGTATAATCACTTCGTCCCCATCATTCAATAAAACCTGGAACAGATTATAAATTGACTGTTTTGCTCCATTTGTTACCATTACATTTTCATATTCAACATTTAAATTGTTTTGGTTTTGAAGTTTTTCAGTAATGGCTTTTCTAAGTTCTAAATCTCCTGAGGCAGGACCATATTTTGTATATCCATCAAATATAGCCTCACTTGTTGCTTTTAATATTTCATTGGGAGCATCAAAATCTGGTTCTCCAGCACTTAAATTACATATGTCTTTTCCCTCTTTTGCGAGTTGATTAGCTTTAGCACTTATCTGCAGAGTAAGTGAAGGCTCAATAGAGAGTGCTCTTTTGGATAAATTTACTTCACTCATTTGATCTAAAGTTCTTTAAATATAACTTTTAAAAATTTATTTTATTAATAAATTAAGAATAAGTAAAAGTATCACAGATTGGTTTAATTTGGTTCATTTTCTTAATTTAATTTATTTTCGTATTGTCTTTTATGAAAAATTAAAATGTGGAGTGAAGAATTATATAGTTATTATTATTTTTTTAATCATTTTTAGTTTTAATATTATTTATAAGCTTTGAACTTAAATTTGCTTTGAAAAGATTAGTCATTAGTAGAGGTAATGTATTCGCAAATTTATTAATTATTGGGGAAGCACCTGGTGCTCAAGAAGACTTAGAGGGAGAGCCTTATGTTGGTAGATCAGGGAAATTGTTGGATGAACTATTAATAGAAGCAGGAATTGACTTACAAAAGGATGTATATTTTTGCAATGTAATTAAATGCCGTCCTCCAAACAATAGAAAACCAACTAATAAAGAAATAAATATTCATAAACCATGGTTAATGCAGCAAATTAAACTAGTAGATCCAAAATTTATTATTTTAACCGGTTCGACTGCTATGAGAACTATTTTGGAAATAAAGAATCCAATTTCTAAAACAAGAGGAAAATGGTTTAAGAAAGGCGGGAGAGAAATTATTACTATTTTTCACCCATCTTATTTGTTGAGATTCTCTTCAAAAGAGGTTGAAGAACCATATGATCTAACTTTAAATGACCTTAAGAATGTTAGTAGTAAACTATATGCTTTATAATTTAAGTAAGATTTTTAGAATTTATAGAATTTAATGTCACTTACTCAATCAAAAGAGGTGAATAGTCTCTCAAGGAGATATTCAACTTATATTGAGAGAAGGATAACTAGAACAGTAATGGTTGGGAATATCGCAATTGGTAGTGATTATCCAGTAAGAGTTCAATCGATGATAAATGAAGATACCATGGATGTGGATAATTCTTATTTAGCAATTAAAAGACTTCATGAAGTTGGATGCGAAATAGTAAGACTAACTGTTCCTTCTTTAGCTCATGCAAAGGCTGTTGGGGATATTAAAGAAAAATTAATAAAAAATAATATAGATACCCCCTTAGTCGCAGATGTTCATCACAATGGAATGAAAATTGCAATGGAGGTTGCGAAACATGTTGATAAAGTAAGAATTAATCCAGGATTATTTGTTTTTGAGAAATCAGATCCTACAAGGACAGAATATACTGACGCTGAGTTTGAGACTATTAAAAAAACAATTCTTAAAAGATTTACTCCACTTGTAGAAGTTTTAAAGTCAGAGAATAAAGCTTTAAGAATTGGAGTTAATCATGGATCTTTATCCGAGAGGATGCTTTTTACTTATGGAGATACACCTTTAGGGATGACAGAATCTGCAATGGAATTCGTCAAAATCTGCGATGAGCTTGATTTTCATAACATCATTATTTCTATGAAAGCCTCAAGAGCACCAGTGATGTTAGCTGCATATAGAATGATTGCAGATAGATTAGATGCAGAAGGTTATAACTACCCTTTGCATTTGGGTGTTACTGAAGCAGGAGATGGTGATTATGGAAGGATTAAGAGCACTGCAGGTATAGGAACACTTCTTGCCGAAGGTCTTGGAGATACTATCAGAGTTTCTCTAACTGAAGCTCCTGAAAAGGAGATTCCAGTATGCTATTCAATTTTGCAATCTTTAGGATTGCGAAAAACAATGGTTGAATATATAAGTTGTCCTAGCTGTGGTAGAACGCTTTTTAATTTAGAGGAGGTTGTAGATAAAGTGAGGAATGCCACTTCCCATTTGACTGGTTTAGACATAGCAATAATGGGTTGTATAGTAAATGGTCCAGGAGAAATGGCAGATGCTGATTACGGTTATGTAGGTAAAGGTAAAGGTACAATTGCTCTTTACAGAAGAAAAGAAGAGATAAAAAGAGTACCTGAGGATGAAGGGGTTGATGCTTTAATTCGGCTCATTAAAGATGATGGGAAATGGATTGATCCCTAAACTTATTTTTAATTTATAATTCAATTAATAGAAAAATTAATGCTTAGTCCCGAACCTTGAAAATAAAAAAATTATTTAAAAATCAACTTGTCTTTTTAATAGTGACAACTTTTTCTGGGATATTGGTGAGTAATCATTCAAAGGCGACAATTTTAGAAAATAACTACAAAGAGGTTATTGATCACGTTTGGCAAATAGTATATAGAGACTTCCTTGATTCAAGTGGGAAATTTGAGAGATCTAATTGGATTAATTTAAGAAAGGAATTTTTAGCAAAAAAATATTCAGATAATAATGAAGCTTATGATGCCATTAGAGATATGCTTTCAAATTTAGATGACCCATATACAAGATTTCTAGACCCTAAAGAATTTAATCAAATGAGAATAGATACTTCAGGAGAATTAACCGGAGTTGGAATACAAATTGTCAAAGATAAAGAATCTGATTCTATAATAATTGTTTCTCCTATAGAGGGAACTCCTGCTTATGAGGCTGGAATTAAAGCTAAAGATAAGATTTTATCAATCGATAATGTATCTACTAAAGGGTTGAATATTGAGGATGCAGTTAAATTAATAAGGGGCAGAAGAGGTACAAAAGTTAAACTTGAAATCCTAAGAAATGGGAATTCTTTTTATAAGTCTTTATTAAGAGAAAGGATAGAATTAAAATCAGTGACAAGCAAAATCAATGAAACTAAAGATGGATTATTAATAGGTTACGTGAGATTAAAACAGTTTAATGCTAATGCATCAAGAGAGATGAAAGATACATTAAAAGATCTAGAAATAAAAAAAGTTTCTGGATATGTTCTTGATTTAAGAAGTAATCCCGGAGGATTATTAGAATCAAGTATTGATATTTCTCGTCAATTTATTGATAGAGGCATAATCGTAAGCACCTTATCTAAAGATGGTTTGAGAGAAACAAAAAGAGGAAATGGTAAGGCTTTAACAAAAAAACCTTTAATTGTACTTGTTAATGAAGGTTCGGCGAGCGCAAGTGAAATAGTCTCCGGAGCAATAAGAGATAATAATAGAGGTAAATTAGTAGGGAAGAAAACTTTCGGCAAAGGCCTTGTTCAGTCTATGCGAACTTTGGTGGATGGTTCAGGGTTAACAGTTACAGTCGCCAAGTACTTAACACCTAATGGAACAGATATTAATAAGTTTGGAATAACTCCAGACATAGAAGTCAAAATGAATTCTAATCCAATCCTTCAAAGAGAAATTGGTACTAAAAGAGACAGACAGTATAGAGCTGGGGAGAAAGAACTTCTTAAAATTATTAAAAGAACTAAATTAGTAAGTCAGTTTGAACCTAATTCTGCAAATGTATTAGCTGTTTTTAAAAACAATGGTAATAATTTCGTTTATTCATTAAATTAGATGCTCATATCCAGCATTCTTTTTATAGGTGTGTAAGCTTTTTTAATTATTTCAGGGTCTAATTCAATTGAAGGGGAATTGTTTTTTAAGCAATCTAAAATTTTTTCTAATGTATTCAATTTCATATATGGACACTCATTACATTTACAACCATCAATATCTGGTACTTCAATAAAATTTTTATTAGGTTCTTTCTTTTTCATTTGATGTATGATCCCAGGTTCAGTTAAAACCATATAAGTATCAGAATAATCATTACTAACGAAATCTAATAACTTACTGGTTGAACCAATAAAGTCTGAAAGCACTAATAAATTTTGGCTGCACTCAGGATGGGCTATTACTTTTCCATCAGGATGTTTGTACTTTAATTTTAATAAAGCCTCTTCACTAAATGTTTCATGAACTATACAGCTGCCTGGCCAAAGTTTAAGTTTTCTACCTGAGTTTTTTTGAACCCATCGCCCTAGATTTTTATCTGGTGCAAATATAATTTTTTTATCTTTAGGAATTTTTTTTACTAATGAAACAGCATTGCTACTAGTGCATATTAAATCACTTTGAGCTTTTACTTCTGCCGTACAGTTTATATAACTTACAACATAATGATCTGGATTTTCTTCTCTAAATTTTTGGAACTCTTCTGCAGGACAATCATCAGCCAAAGAACAACCTGCATCAATATCAGGTAATAAAACTGTTTTGTTTGGGCTAAGTATTTTCGCGGTTTCTGCCATGAAATGGACACCACAAAAAACTATTATGTCTGCATCATTATTTGCAGCTTTCCTAGAGAGATCTAAAGAATCTCCAATAAAATCAGCGATATCTTGAATTTCTGGCGCTTGATAATAATGTGCAAGAATTATTGCATTAGCTTTTAAGCAAAGCTCCTTAATTTCAGAAATCAAATCTTTTTCGTTTTGAATAGATTTCTGTTTTGCAGTAGAAGTTATACTGGTCAGGATTTACAATGTCTCTTAATAGATTATATGCCTTTAAATAGAAAAAATTCTGACAAATTTAAAAATTGCTATTGTTGGTGACTGTCACGGTCAGTGGTCTGAGGCTGATATTAGGATTTTATCGCTTATAAAACCAGATATTGTTCTATTTATTGGAGATATTTCTGATGGTAGTATCAAAATAATAAAGAAGATTAATCTAATAAAAATCCCTACTTTTGTGATTTTGGGAAATCATGATCGAGGTAAAGACTCCACAGGAGAGACTCTTTTAAAACAGATTCGTGTTTTGCAAGAAAAATATTGTGCTTGGGATTTGAAAATATTTAATAATCAATTAAATATTTTAAGTGCCAGGCCCTGTAGTTCAGGAGGTGGTTATTATATTTCAAATGAGGTTAAAGCTCTTTACGGGCCCATAACCGAACAAGAGTCAGTTAATAAAATCATTAAAAGTTCTGAAAAAAATATCAAAGAATTACCTCTTATTTTCATGTCACATGCAGGTCCTTCAGGCTTGGGATCAGAATCTACAAGTATTTGTGGTAAAGATTGGAAAGAGCCTCCTTGTGACTGGGGAGATAGAGATTTAGCTGTTGCAATTTCAGCAATACAAAAAAAAAGAAAAATAGACCTTGTCATTTTTGGGCATATGCATAATCGTCTGAAAAGAAATCAAGGTTTGAGAAATATGTTCAAAATTGATAAAGAAGGTACAGCTTATTTGAATTCTGCAATAGTTCCGAGATATAAAAATAATATAGACGGCCAATTATTAGTAAACTTTTCATGGGTTGAGTTTGTAGATAATAAAATTTCACATATTTCTCACAGATGGTATTCAGAGTCAGGAGAGATATGTGAAGAAGAAATTCTTTTTTGAAATAGAGATTATAAGGAAGAAATTATTAACTTTTTTTCGGTTTCTCATATCTAGAGAATACGGTTTGTGATAAAAGGTATCCTGCAATTGCTGCGGCAGCAAAAGCAAGTCCGTTCTTGAATAACGGTATAATTTCGCTTGTTCTAGAAATTATTGGTGCTAAACCAAAAATGCCAAAGAGCATTCCCCATAAAGGAGAAAGAAGAGCTAAAAATCCAATTGATATGATTTGACCCTCTTTTCTAGGGGCGGCAGCAAATCCTGCAACTAATCCTCCTAAAATAGAAGTACACAAAGTCCATATATATTGTTCTTTTGGTAATCCAGGAACAACTTGGCATCCTCCTCTGTCAAGACAAATTTTTACGGAATTAATTGCATCCAACACTGCTCCATCTTCTCCATGATCTTTTACATAGTATTGATTTCCGAATCTTGTTTGAAGTTCCACCCAAAATAATCTTGGCATGAAAGCAAAATAGGCTTCACCAACATTAAAATTTAATAAATTACCTCCTCTAGGATCTGCAATTACTAATAAACTTGTTTCATCTAAATCCCAATAATCTTTAATAGCAATTCCAGGGACACTTTCGAATTGAGATAAATATTTAATCTTCCAACCACTTTCTTTTTCTAAGTTATTAAGATTTTCCTCTAAAGATTGTTTCTGATTTGGACTTAATGTCTTTGCTAAATCAATAACAGGTGTTTTTTCTTCAGGTAAAAGATTTGGATTATTAATAGCAAAAGAAGGTTCATTAAAAATTAAAATTACTATAGATAGAAATATCCCTAAGAAATAGTTAATCTTTGAATGCATAAAAGTTTTTTTGTCTTTATATATTTTCGCCGATGAAAAGCCTACCCGCGAATAATCAAGAATGGTTAATAAAAAAAATAATAAAAAAGGGAGGAACTATAAGTTTTTATGACTATATGGACTTTGTATTGAATGACATAAATAATGGATACTACGGAAGTGGTAAAGCTAATTTAGGGTCTAAGGGTGATTTTGTTACTTCGCCTTCAATGTCAGATGACTTCGCGTTTTTATTATCGAAACAAATTTACGAATGGTTGATACAGGTGAAAAGTCAATCAATTTTTGATGATAAGTTATCAGTGATTGAGTTTGGAGCAGGAGACGGCAGTCTTATGAGTGGTCTCCTTGAGTATTTATTTATTAACGATAAAAAAATATTAAAAAATGTTTGTTTTATCATTATTGAGCCAAATAAAGGAATGATAAAAAAACAGCAAAAGAAATTAAATAAATATTTAAAATTGGGTTTTGATATTTTATGGAGAAGCCTAGAGGACTTCGAAGATAGAAGTTTAAATGGCGTTGTATTGGCTAATGAGGTGCTCGATGCTTTACCTGTAGAAAGAATAATAAATTCAAAAGGTAAAATACATCGTCAAGGAGTTTCTATAGATAAGAAATCAGGAAAATTGTTTTTTGAAGAAATTGCAATCACACAAGAATTAGAAAAAAGTATTGCCTCCGCTCAAGAAAAATTAGATATTAATATCCCTCCTGAATTTGCTCCAGAAGGATGGACTACCGAATGGCATATAGATAATAAAAAATGGTTAAAGGCTATTTATGCAAAAATTAATAATGGAATTATGTTAATAATTGACTATGCCAAAGAAGCTAAAAGATATTATTCATTGAGTAATAGTAATGGGACATTAATTTCCTATAAGAACCAAGAAATTGTTGAAAATATTTTTGATTCTCCAGGGAATTGTGATTTAACTTCTCATATTTGTATTGAAAGTTTGATTCATGATTCGGAAACTTTAGGTTTTGAAACTATTGGAACAGTCAAACAAGGAGAGGCATTATTGTCACTTGGTTTGGCAGAACGACTTTTTGAAATTCAGAATGAACTAAAGGATGATATTTCAAAAGCTCTTTCTAGAAGAGAAGCCTTGTTAAGATTAGTTGATCCAATTTGTTTAGGAGATTTTAAATGGTTTGTTTTTAGCAAATTTAACAATAAGAAATTTAAAATAAATTCAATCTGTGTTCGCTAATCGAAATATTTTAAGAATTGAGATTCATTTATGTCATTAAATATATCAACTTCTCCAATCTTTTTAGGTAGGATAAATCTCATTTTGCCATCGCGTACTTTTTTATCACCCATAAGTATTTTTATTACTTCATTCTTTTTAATTTTAGGAGTTTTTGTTGGTAGACCATAGCTTTCAATAAGATTATCTTGTCTAAGAGAATGCTTTTTTGGCCATAACTTTTTTTCAGTTGAAATATCTCCCGCAATTTTCATCCCAATTGATATTGCTTCGCCATGTAGATACTCTCCATATCCACACAAATTTTCTATTACATGGCCAAATGAATGTCCATAATTCAATATAGCTCGAATTCCATTTTCTTTCTCATCTTCAGAAACTATATGAGCCTTTGTTTTAATTGAATTATTTATTATTTTTATTAATGATTCGTTCTCCAGATTGAGAATTTTATCTCTATTCTTATCATTTTCTAAGTATTCAAAAAGTGCTTTATCTTTTATGACTCCATATTTAATAACTTCTGCCATGCCTGCTTTGAATTCTCTAGGAGGTAAAGTTTTTAGAGTTTCTGGATCAATAAAAACTGCTTTTGGCTGGTAAAAAGCTCCTATTAGATTTTTACCTTTTGGATGGTTAACGGCTGTTTTTCCACCTACCGACGAATCAACCATAGATAATAATGTTGTAGGGATCTGAATATATTCAATACCTCTTAACCATGTGGCTGCGGCAAAACCAGTTACATCTCCTACAATTCCTCCCCCAAGTGCAATCATTAAGGCATTTCTGTCTAAACCTATATCAAAAGCAGCATTATATATTTCTCTTAAACTTGCTAAGTTCTTATAAGATTCTCCCGCTTTAATATTAAATATTTCTGCACTATATTTATATTTTTTTAAATTCTTAAGGAGTTCACCTCCAAATAAGTTTGAAATTTCTTTATTAGAAACTATAAGTATTTTTCTATTATTTTTAACCCCAATTCGTTTTAGTTCTTCACCAATATTATTAATAATGCCTTGTTTAATTGTGACTTCATATGAATTATTACTTAAAGGGACTATGATTTTATTCTTATTCACAATAAATGTCCCAGAAGAGTTTTTTATTAATATTTAATTTATCTTCTTTTTATTCTAACCTTATATCGACTTAAAAATTAGATTAAAATAATCAGTTGTTAAGAATTGAAAATCATAATAAGATCAGCATATGGATCAAAAAATAAATACAGAAAATATAAAGAAAAATTATTCACTAGGAATACTTGGAGGTGGTCAATTAGCCTTAATGCTTACTGAAGCTGCAAACAAAAGAGGAATAAAAGTATGTGTTCAAACTAAATCTTCTAATGACCCAGCAGGTTCAAAAGCAGATTATGTAATTGAAGCTGATCCATTAAAGCTAAAAGGAAACAAAGACTTAATTAAAGAGTGCGAAAAAATTATTTTTGAAAATGAATGGATTAGAATTGAAAAATTAAAATTAATTGACGCTAATAATATTTTTGTTCCAAGCCTTCAATCAATCCAACCTTTGGTAGATAGAATTTCTCAAAAAAAATTAATAGAGAAAATGAGCCTCCCATCACCAAGGTGGATAACAATAAGTAATTTTAAAATTCTTGAAGATGATGAAATTGAGCATTGGAATTTCCCTCTAATGGTTAAATCTTTTAAAGGAGGATATGACGGGAAAGGAAATAAAAAAATTAATAGTAAAGAAGATTTAAATTCCTTTTTAGTTGGAGCTGATTCAGATGATTGGTTAATTGAAGAATGGATCGATTATAAAAATGAGCTTGCTTTAGTTGGTTCAAGAGATTTTGATGGCACAATAAGATTCTTTCCCGTTGTTGAGACATTTCAAAAAAATAATGTTTGTGAATGGGTTTTAACTCCAGCTGAAATAAATATTGACGTGACAACTTTTGCAATCAATATTTTCTCCTCAATAGTAAATGAGCTCAATTATGTGGGAGTAATTGGAATTGAATTCTTTTATGGTGATAACGGATTATTAATTAATGAAATTGCCCCTAGAACTCATAATTCAGCTCATTTTTCAATAGAGGCCTGTACTTCAAGCCAGTTTGATCAGCATATTTGTATATCATCAGGCGTTAAACCCCCAGATATTAAAATGTATTCCCAAGGATCCTTAATGATAAATTTACTAGGATTGAAAAAAAATTTTCCATTGTCAATTGAAAAAAGGATAGAATTATTATCTCAAATCAAAGGCTCTAATATTCATTGGTATGGAAAATCTAAAGAGAGTGTTGGACGTAAAATGGCTCATATAACATTCTTACTTAATGAAAAGAATCATTTTAAAAGAACCGAAAAATCAAAAGATATATTAAGGCAGGTAAGAGATATTTGGCCATCTCCAAATTACTAAAGAAATAAGTTAAAATTTGGGTACTGGATCTTTGGTCAAGTTCTTCTTTATGTGCTCTGATCTGACTCTTTTTCGACTTGAGGAGACTGTCGTGATGTGGACGTAAACCAATCATGTAATTGGAAACGAAAGCCCACTTTGACTCCTCTTCTGGCTTTTCCAGGTCGACGCCTCAGAGAGCTGGCGGGGATTCGGTAGGAGGCTTAGAATTGTTGCTATAGCAGCATTCTGAGCCTTTTTATTTGATGAGATAATATTACATTTGTTTACTAAGCGGGAAACCGCAACTTGGTCAGCCATACATAGAGTTGCAAAACAACTAGATTTAAAATGTTAGTATCAGATCGACAGCTTCAACAACAGCAGTAAGGATGGAATTTTCTACCACTTCACCAACTTTAGCCTTAGAATCAAAGATAAAAAAAGCAAAATATCCAGAAGCCAGGGTAATAGTTTTAAATGATAATTTTAATACTTTTGAGCATGTAGCAAATGTCCTATTAGCTATCATTCCAGGAATGAGTGAAAAAAGATCATGGGATCTTGCCATCAAAGTAGATAAGTCGGGATCAGCGGAAGTATGGAGAGGAAATCTTGAACAGGCAGAACTTTACCATGAACAACTTGTTATCAGGGGGTTAACTATGGCCCCTATTGAAAAAATATAAAATTAATTGTTAGCCATTAAGTACTTGACGAAAGGTTTCTAATACACTTATACTAATAGTACACCTGTATTATTCATGATGACTCTTGGAGGGGCTAGTATTTGGTCTGATATTTCTTATGACAGTCTTGTTGACGCCCCAAATGGCTGGATACTTAACCCACAAAACAACTATTTAATCTTGTTTGAAAGATCTAAGAAATTTGCACGAAAAAATATTAAAGTCTATACCCATCTATTCTATGCAAACGAACTTGGAGAACCTGGACGACTTAAAAACACAAGACTTCATGACCTCGTATCTGCCATTGAAACATGGAATGAATTAATGGCAGGAGGATGGACGGAAGTAAAAACTAATTTCAAGAATTAACATGAAGAATTTAAATCCAATTAAAAAGAAACTTGCAAAAGAAGACAGAAAATTATCTGTTCAAGATCCTTCAAAGTTATTAGCAGAATTTTTTAATAGCGTTGTAATTGAACTTGATGAAGAATATACTTATGACTCATAAAGAATTGGTAGATAAAGTTTCCGCAAATTTATTTAAGCAAAGTGGAAAGATAGAAAGCCAAAGATCTTGGCTCGCAATGAGAAATTATTTAGAGCAACTAGATAGTGAGCAACTTAGGTTGATGATCAAAGAACCAACTTGAAATTATTAAAGATTAAACCTACCCTCTTTGGAGTTTTAAAATGACATAATCAATCCTATACAATTTTAAAAATATTCTTTTATTCCAAAGTCAAAAAAATTCTATATTTCCATTTCTAGTTTAGAAAATATAAATATTAAAATATCAATTACACGGTTAAAATAACTATAATGAATATCATAAAACCCTTTCAGTTCTTATGAAGTTAGTTTCGTACTTTATATTTCTGAAATAAACAGAAAAATTTGGGATTGTAATTTATTTAAATAAATCCAGGAATTATCCAACCAAAAAAACTGTAATTCACTACTAATGCCAATAATCCAACCATGGCTAATCTACCATTTGTTATTTCAGCATTTTTCCAATAACTTTTTTTATTCTGGTTCATTTTGGTGAAAGTTTTGTTTGTAGATGGTTTTAGCTCTAGAGGCTCTTGTAATCTTTTTATTGTGTATAAAGTGAACTGAAAAGTTATTGTTGTTACAACAATAATAAAACCAGTAAGTGGGCTCATTAGATTAGATAAATACTGGAATAATTTGACTATTTATTGGATAAGCACTAATTACAGCTATGCTACCAACTATAGCGAATCTACCATTTAGTTGATCCGCGACAATATTTTCTTTTTCTATAGTTTTAGAGTTCAACATTCTGATAACTTAATTGTTAATTAATGTAACACAAATATTTAAAAATGTAATCAATAGTATTGAAATTTGCTCTTTTCAGATTAAATAGTTACAGTATTGTCACGTTAATGTTTATTCAATAAAAAAATATTTTTTATTTTAGATTTAAAGAGATAATTTTAATTTGTTATTAAAAGTTTAATTAAAAACTTATTTTTTATTTCCTTCAGGTAGATAAAACTTATTTCCTAGTGTGTAGCCAATAGACATTAGTACTAAACCTATAAGTTGAGGTAGGTGTTCATTGGCTAATGTAATTTTATCCATTTTATTAATCGTTAGATAACCATAATAATTAATATATATTCATTTTGTAGGCTTTTATAAAATACTTGGTGAATTATTTATTTATTCAATTTCACCAGATTTTTTTAGTGAATTAACAATTCTCTCATTTTCAGTTTTTAGATTTTCCAATGCAGATTTAGTAAATTGTTCTTTTGCTTCGAATTTCGCAGATCTTATTATTTTTTTATTAGGTAATTTCTTTGTTGGTTCTGACTTCATTTTGAATTATTTTCTCATAAAATTTTAGAAGAAAGAGTTTTTTATTAAAGTATGAATTTTTACAAAAAATTAGTTCATAATATTTATTTACAAAATAATTTGACTTATCTTTTTAAATAAATTAGATATTGATATCGGAAGATTTTACGGAACAGATAGCTTTGAAAAATTCTTTTTGAATTCTTCCTAACAATTTACTTTGATCAATCTTTTGGAAGCCTAGACCAACCACTTATCCAAGTTGATTTAAGAATTTTCCAAGAAATTCTTATGATTTCTTTTTTGCTTTTTGTTGGAAATAGATCTACCCATCTTTTGTTAGATTTCCCTCCATAGGCCTTAACTTGAAAATGACGATTTCCTTCTATTGTTCTTGGTGCTGTCCAGCAATTTGTGGGAGGCCATTTCATATGGGTATTTTTGTGTAAGAAAGAAATTTATAAAGAGCCATTACCAGTTAAAACTAAACCATAGTATGCAACAGTTCCAATAATCAAAACTATACCCAATATGCGAATGATCATTTTTAACTAATATTCAATTTTTGAATAATATTTAAATTAATTCAAAGAGTAAATCAATTGTATTAATTTTTAATTTCCTTTTTACCTTTCTTCATCTGAAAGAGTAAGAATAATCAAATAAATTCTATTTTTCTACTAATTTAAATTTCCTAAAACATCCTCATTTTATTTTAATCCATCCATCTCTTTCCTTAATATATCTTTCGGATATGAAGTTTTAAGTGAGTCAAACTTACGAATAATGTAAAAATATAAGGACAAATGTAAATGATCTCATATGATAACTTATTATTTAAATTTAGTTTTACATTTATTTTTTTCTTGGTTCTAACCTTCTATAATATCGTAATAGGTAATATCTTCATAATCAGCATCTGAGCAACATATATCTCCATATATTTTATCTAATAAATCATAAGCATCATCGTAATTTAAAAAAGTTTGTGATGTGACATCATCTTCTTTTCCATCAATTCTTACAATTTTATAAATCATCAAAAATAATTTTCTCAAACTAATCTTAATTTAATCTAAAGCTTACATTATTTTATTTGAGAACTTTAGGATATTTAGGATAGAGCTTATTAATCTTGTCTTTTTGTTTTTCTATTTTCTTTTTCTTATAATTTTCTGACAAGATTTTTCTAATTAGTAATTGTGGGATTAACCATATCAATGCTATTGCAACGGCCATAAAAACAGGATTTCTCCATGTAAGCCTTATTATTTCTTGAGTAACTTCTTGATTTATGATCTCCATAAATTAATCTTCTGAAAGTAATTCATTGTTGGGAAATTTATCATTTATTTTCAAAAGATATTCTTGTAAATTTTCTTTCTTATCTGAACACATTTTTTCTAATGAATTTTCCATAAATTGGTTTAAACCTTTACCCTCCAATCCCAAAGACTTTGTCCCGGATGCATACATCATCACTAATAATACTTTTGCTTCATTCTCAGTCATCCAAGCATGTGATGCAATTAATCTATAAATTCTATCTAATGGACTTTTACTTTCTGACATTTTTGAATTATAACTAAAATCTTTTCTATTACACTAGGATAAATCAGAAATTTATTTTTTATTTTAAGACTTCTGAAATTATAATATTAAAAACTATCTAAAAATATGTCTACTTACCTCATAACTGGCTCAAATAGAGGAATTGGAATGGAATTATGTAAACAACTTTTTGAGAGAGGAGATGAGGTAATAGCTACTTGTAGAAAGGCTTCTTCAGATTTAAAAAACTTAGGTGTAAGAATTGAAGAAAATATAGATATTTCTTCAGAGGATTCAATCAATAATTTAAGGCATGCATTATCAGGGATCGAATTAGATTGTTTAATTCATAATGCAGGTATTTATGAATTTAATTCGATTGATAATCTTGATCATGAAAGTATTATTCGTCAATTTGTAGTAAATGCTTTAAGTCCTCTTTCTATGACAAGATCACTGAAAGGTCTATTAAAAAAGTATTCAAAGATTGGTTTTATCACGAGCAGAATGGGATCTATTGGAGATAATTCGTCCGGCAGTTCCTATGGTTATAGGATGTCTAAAGTGGCTTTATCCATGGCAGCGAAATCACTTTCAAGAGATTTATTAAAAGAAGATATTTATGTTGCTATTTTGCATCCTGGCTTAGTAAGTACTCGTATGACTGGATTTACAAAAAATGGTATTTCTACAGAAGAATCCGCAAATGGACTCTTAAAACGTATCGACTCTCTTAATAAAAATAATACTGGGACATTTTGGCATACTAATGGAGAGATTTTGCCTTGGTAGGTTTTACTTATTTACTTGAACTCTGGCTTATAAAAAATGATTTGTTAAAAAAGCTTTAAATTTTAATATATTTAGTTTCTTTATTTAATCATCTTGGTTATGTTAAAGAAAATATTAGTAAAGGAGGTGATTCATTGTCGTATCTACCGAAAATTACGGTTACAAAAGAGACCGTGAAATCAGTATCTACAACCTGTTCATTGGTCTCTTATTCTTTAATAAAGAAGAAAGGTTTTATTATTAATAGATTTATATAAAAACAACCTGAACAAATATTAAAAGCTCTGTTTCTCATGAAGTTATAGGGCTTTTTTCTTTGCTTAGTAAATTAAAAAGTTTATTTATTAATTCCTTTCTTTTTAAGATTGTTTTTTCTCCATACTGTTTATCCTCCTCCCTTAGAATTGACTGACCCTTTGGACCTAATCCTTTGGTTATAAATAATTTATCCTCATTTATCCATCTTTCGGTCATTTCCTTATTTAACTCGACATGGAATTGTAAACCGTAAGCTAAATCCCCAATCTTAAAAAATTGCTCTTTACAAAGCATGCTACTGGCTATGAGTTCGGCATTTTTTGGTAATAAAATTCTATCGCCATGCCAATGCAGGACATGAAAAGGAGTTTCACAAAATTTCTTTAAGTCATTATTTGATTGATTAAAAAAAACTTGAGACCATCCAATTTCTGGTAAAGGTTTAGGAGGAGATCCTTGTTTTAAAATTTCGACATCCCCTCCTGCTGCGTTTGCTAATAACTGAGCTCCTAAGCAAACTCCGATAATACTTGTCTTTTTTTTTAATTCTGACTTTATAAAATCGCTTTCTTTTTTTAGCCATGGATATTTTGTGCTCCCAATATCTTTGACTCCCATTGGTCCACCCATTATTAAAAGTAAATCGTCTTTATTAGTTTTAGGTAGGCCATCACCTTGGTCCAGACGGATGATTTCTATATTCATCTCCCTCTCCTTAGCTATCTGATAAAAAAGCCCTGGCCCTTCGATTTCTAAATGTTGTAAAACTAATAGCCTTTTCATTTGTAATTTTTAATCAGAAGTCAATTAACAAATTTTATTTATGACATAATTAAAAAATTAATTAATGCTGTTTATTTTGTTTTCCCAAAATATATCAAAGCTAAAAAAGAAATTGTACTTACAATTGCTATTAAATACCAACCTGACGATGAGTTGCTAGTAATTTCTGACATTTATTATGGGGATTTTTCTGAAGACTTAACTATTTGCGAAAAAATTAGTAATGAGGCTAATAAAAATATCAAAAGTATATATGTGATGTTCATTTATAGAAATATACTTATGATGAGAAAAATAATTCCAATAACTACAGCAACGATTGCCCCGTCAACTAATAAGTCTTTCCATGTGTAACTATTGAGCATTTTTAGTTTATCCTCCTCACTCATTAAATTCTTAAGCCATGTCCAGTCCAAAATTTGCGTTAAAGCTATAGCAAATACCAAATGTCCAACCAAAATACCAACTAGGTCAATACGAGATATTTCTTTAGTAAAACTTGTGATACTAAAAAATTCCACTATTTTTTATCTTTATTAGAAAGAGCGCCACCTTCCTCTTTATACTTGTCCCAAGCTTCACTTATTTTTGCTTTTGAAAGACTTTCTTTACTTTCTTTCAATTTGTTTTTTAGCCCATTAAAACTATTCGAAAGCTCTTTTTTTGTTGGCTCATCAAGAAATTTTGAAGTTAATTTCCAGAGATACCAGCTACTAGCAGCGAGTAAAATTAAACCTAATAATTGCATATGATTAGTTTTTTATCATCCTACAACTATTTACTTGGAAAAGATATTCTCAAACTAAAAGAAATTAGAATTTATTTTTCAAATGATAAAAATTTTTCTTTAAAACTTTAACCAGTGAAAGAATATCCTTTCTAACAACCATATGGTTAATCCACCTTCAATAAAAGCTAACCAATACATTCCATAATCTGAAAAACCCATCTGCTCTTTAACCGTACTTATTAACTTTTTATGAGCTTGAATGAGATCTTTCATTTCAAATTAAATATTTAAAGAGTTAAAATCTTTGGATCTCTTCCATCAAAAAACCTTTTCCGTAACAGCAAAGACAAGTTCTGGCTTCGTCTAATGAGATTCTTAAGTAACCCACACCATTGCATTTGATGCAATTAGTCTTGGTTTTAGAATATATCTTGGTGTTGAGTTTAGCAGCTCTATTCAAAAAGGAAACAGTTTCTTTGCGGCCATTGGCTTTATCTGCTTTATTTAAAAGCTTTTTGTAATTTACTTTTAATTCTTTTATGGTCATGGGTTCAAAAGTGGATTGACTACATTAGGGATTGATTGGATAGAAAATATTAAGTATTTTCTAGAAAAATCAAAATGAATATATATTTAATCTCAACATGAGATCTATTTAATATAACTACTATTAATTACTACCGTTACTATTAAACCTAGATATTTTTGGATTTAACAAAAAATTTATATTCTCAATTTTCAAGTTACTTAGATATCCTTAAAGATAAATTTAATTTAGTTTGAATTTGCGTAAAGTGATTTTTGGACTTTATTTAATAAAAGATCATTAATGGGATATCGTAAGTTTAAAAATAATAAGATTATTAAGCAGCTCTATAAGAACCGCTTGGCCTTTTAAGACTTTTTAATAGGCGATCATTTTCTTCAGTAAGAATATCAAGATTTGATTTTTTAAAATTTTTTTGCATCTCAGATGATTGTTTTTTAATTATTTTTTCAGTCATTGAATTTGAAAATCTATTAAACCGAATATGATCTTATCGTTCCCAAAAAAATTCCGCGTGACATTTTTTACAAAAAAACCTTATATTTTATTTCGCACATAGAAAAGTGAATTAAATCTACAACTTGTGGAAAAACCTGTTGAAAAATGGTTAAAAAGTGGATAACTCATGGGGATCAAGATAAAAACAGGGTTTTTCGGCTTATTTTCTGAGTATTAATACTTCTTTAATAAATTATTAAATGTAGTTTAATAATCAATAAAACTTACTGAAACAACAATGGGATCATTCCTTTTTTATAAAAAAGATATTTTTATAAATAACATTTATTTGTCGTAAATCAAATATTTTTTTTATTTGCAACATGTTTCAAAATGAAAATTTTATTAAAGGTAAATTTTACAAATTTTATTTTTTTAAAAATACTCATTAAAAGTTTAAAAAAAAATTTATGCTAATTCGGTTTTCTCTCTGGTTTGATTTTTCACATTCAAAATCAATCGAATAGATTAAATCATATTCAAAAATTAAAAATGATAGAAGAAAAAACAGATTCTAAGAAATGCGGTGGAAAGAAAAAAATCATGTTTGCTTATGGTTTTATTCAACTTGGTTCTAGTTTCTTATCTGCAGTAGCTTTAGCGGCAATTGCTTTTGGATTTTGCTCTATAAAAAAGGAATCTAAAGTATTTAATAATTGTGTAACTGAAATTGTAGAAAATGGTAGTACTAATGCAGAGGCAGTTAGATACTGCAACGGTGGCAATTAAATCAATTTAAATAAATGAACTCTACCCATGGTTTTCTACTTGACTCTTTAAAAGAGGAACCAATAGGTGAGACTCTTCATTTTGTTTGGTATATAACGGATGTTGGTATTGCTGCTCTCTTTAAGGGAAATGAGATTCTTAAAACTTATAGTTTAAATGTTGGGAAAGAGGCAAAAAATTTAAGCCTTGATATCAGTAAGGAAGAAAAAGAATATTGTGAAATTGAGGATAAAAAACTTTTTATCTTTTATTCCTGAAGCAATTAATCAAATCAATAAGATGGTTCTAGATTATAAGCTGACTCTTTGACACTCTTTTCACTAATTATCTCAAATGTAAGTTCCTCATTTAAGGCATTAATATAGGAGGTATAGAGTTTGCCCCAAACGAATTCAAACTCATCCTTACTAAGGTTTTTAAAAAGAATTTCTCCTTTAAAATAAATGTGATAGGAATCAAACATCATGGAAAATTTTTTCTAACCTTTTTTAACGTAGTTAGATATGTCTGACGTATTGATGGCTACTAAAAGAAAATTTAGAAAAAACTTCTAAATGCTTTTTTAATCAATGCGAGTATTCATTTTTTCCTTCTTAAATAAAGACACAGTTTCATCAAGATCTAAACAAGGTTGAATATTAATATCCATAAGCCTTCTCCATGGGTGCCATTGTTTCCAAATTGTTTCTAAAGAATCTGCACTAACAACGGAATGACCAATGCCATTTTGGATCATAAAAATCCATGAATGAACTTCATAGTTCTCAGGTCTATTTTGAGGTCCTCCCGATTCATACCAATTAATAAGCATTTCTCCTCCTTCTTCTTGATCTTCACCGTCAGCAAATTCATAAGAAATTAAATACCTTTGCATGTAATTTAAAATTTTTAATATTTAAGCTTGATAATACAGTATTGCGTTTCAATTATTTGATTGCTAAAAATCTAAAAAAATCCAGTCTTATCCATGATCCTAAGAATTGAAAAAATCAAAAAGAATATTTTAAGTAATGTTTTATTTATAAACAAAACCCTTTTTTAATTATTTTCAAAAACATGATATTTTTGTCTGATTTGAAGCATGTAAAATTTTAACTTAATTTTTTCCTTATAAAGATTTATAATATTTAGTGAATTTATATAGTTGATAAAAAGTTCATGAGTAGTAAGTCAAATAATTCTAATCCAACTGGAAATCTAGATTATGAGAAGATTCTTGAGGAGGAAATAATTAATTCATATGAAAATAAGTTTGAATCTAATTCTGATATCAATAATAAAAACAAAATATTTTACAGACTTAAAAGAACTCCTCTTGAAATAGTTAATAGGATATTTTTCTTTTTCTTTATTGGAAGTTTTATCTTTTCATTCTTTTTAGCTTATACAGAAAACAAAGTCTGGTTCATTATTTATTTAATTAGTGCATTCTCATGTATTTTCTATACCCCAAATAGAAAAGCCCTTAAGGAATTAATAGCAGCCTGGCCTAACATTGAAGATCTAATTAAAGGAAGAAGCTTGTGGAAGAAAGGTAAGTAAATAATGAATCTAATTAATTCTTTTAAAAAGTGGTTATTAAATATTCTTGTTCCTTATATTGAGGGATCTAAAAAGAAAAAGGAGAAAAAATAATAATGAATGCAGTTGGTTTAGGAATAATAATTGAACTTTTTTTGTTAATTGGAGTAATGTTTTGGATAAGAAAATTGAAAACTAATCAGAGTAGACAACCCTCCTTGTCAAAAAAGATTATAAAAAACCTAAAGTTTTAAGAAATTTTAAATAATAATTTGTTTCACAGAGATCAATTGGTTTAGGAAAATTAGTTTTCTTTTTGCTCTCACTTTGTATAAAAAATCAGTTAGAACATTGAGATAGTTTTTAATAAGATGACTTTTACAGCTCAAGGCCTCGCTCCAGTAACAAATCCCTTAAATAGTGTTTTAGTGGAAAAGAAACTAATAAATGTTGATCAAAAATTTATTCAACTCGTTTCTTTAGCTGAAGGTTTACCTAGAACTGAAGTCCTTGAAAGTGGTAAAAATTATTGGAGAGGTGTTTGCAGAAGTGCAATTTTTAGATTTCCAGATGATCTTGAGATTTTAAAACTTGATGCAAGAAGTTATGTTGATAGGTCCAAAGGGATAATCCAAATAAGATCAGCGGCAAGATTAGGCCAATCAGACTTAGGTGTTAATTTAAGAAGAGTAGAATATTTATTTAATCAATTAGAGAAAATTTAATTAGGTAATTAGTCTGATTTTATTTAGTTAAGGTTCTTTTTACTTTATAGATGTGCTTTAATTCGAAAGAATATTTGAACATCCATGGTGAAAATAATTTTAGTTGCGATTATTTTCGCATTAGTATATTCACAACCTGATCTACGTTTGACTGTAGCCGATTGGTTGAGATCAGCTTCTGATTTTTTAATTGAGTCAGTAAAAGTAAAACAATAAAAATTGTTTTGAGAGATTTAAATTACACCTGAAACAGAAAGCATTTGTTTAATGCATAAAGCGACAAAAATAAATATTAATATTCGACTAAATATGTATTTCACTAAATTAATAAATTCTTTTAGCTACATAATAGAAAAATATTATGAAATTTTTGAATAGTTAACGATAATAAGAGATATGAAGCTTAGATTATTTGAGTTCTATTTTATTAAAGACTACTTAAGGCCTTGGTTTGGCCTTATTTATTCTTTATTCTTTCTGTTTTTTTTAGGTGCTATTGGGTATCGAATTACAGAGGGCTGGGATTGGGGTGATTGCTTATGGATGGTTCTGATCACAATAACCACTATTGGTTTTGGAGAAGTTCAAACTTTAAGTCCTGAAGGCAGAATTATCACTGTTCTCATAATCGTTGGTGGATTAATTTTTATTCAATTTACCTTTCAAAAAGCTGTTAGATTATTTGAATCCGGCTATTTTCAAAGAGTAAATGAATTACGTTTTAAAAGAATTCTAAGAAAAATGGAAAATCATGTAATTTTGTGCGGATATGGGAGGGTAGGTCAGGAAATATCTAATCAAATAAAAACACAAAATATTCCTATTATTGTTGTAGAAAGCGATGAAGATAGAAAAAAGATTGCTGAAGATAATGGTCTAGAAGTACTTTGCGCTGATGCAACTCTTGATGAGACTTTAAAACTAGCTGGATTAGATAAATGCAAAAGTTTAGTTGTGACCTTGCCTAATGATGCTGCAAATTTATATGTCGTACTAAGTGCTAAAGGGATAAGAAGTTCTATAAGAGTTATCGCTAGAGCTGGGACGGAAGAAGCTGCTAATAAATTGAGATTGGCTGGTGCGAGCATTGTTGTTAGTCCTTACATAGCAGCAGGAAGAGCTATGGCATCAATGGCTTTAAGACCAATAGCTATTGACTTCTTAGATTTATTGGCAGGAAGTGAATGTGAAATTGAAGAATTTGAATTAAGTAATGATATTAGCCTTTTTGAAACTGCAGAAAAGATAACTCTTTTAGAGCTTGGAATAGGTAAAAAGAGTGGTGCAAAAATATTAGCTATTAAGGAAGATGAAAAGTTAATAACTAATCCTGGGGGTGATTTTTTACTTCAGCCAGGTCAGGTATTAATAGCATTTGGTAGTAAAGAACAACTAACTACCCTTAATAGACTTTTAGGAAATCTTGTAGTTTCAGTTGAGCTCTTGAAATAGATATATCAAAATAATTTGATGTAATTATCTTTCAATTTTTAAATTACTTTAAGTCTGTAAATTATCTTATATTTAACAAAAGTAGTTCTCATCAAGTAATGGGCCTTTTCAAAAAAACTCTCATTTTATCTTCTGCAATTTCATTAATACTTTCTCCATCTGCGATGGCTTCAAAAAGATTGAGTGGAGCTGGGGCATCATTTCCTGCCAAAATTTATACTCGTTGGTTCAAAGATTTAGCCTCTTCAGGTGGGCCAAGAGTTAATTATCAAGCTGTTGGTTCTGGTTCTGGAAGAAAAGCTTTCATAGACGAAACTGTGAATTTTGGTGCATCAGATGATCCTATGAAAGATTCTGATATAGAGAAAGTTAAAAAAGGACTCGTACAAATACCGATGGTTGGTGGAACAATTGCGTTTGGATATAACTATGATTGCGATTTGAAATTAACTCAAGAGCAGGCTGTTCAAGTAGCAATGGGAATGATAAAAAATTGGAAGGAAATAGGATGTAAGTCAGGTAAATTAACTTGGGCGCATCGTTCTGATGGCTCAGGCACGACTAAAGCTTTTACAAATTCTATGGAGGCTTTCTCTAAAACTTGGAATTTAGGTACTGGTAAATCTGTTAAATGGCCATCGGGAGTTGGAGCAAAAGGAAATTCTGGTGTTGCAGGTGTTATTCAAAACACTCCAGGAGCAATTGGTTATGTAAACCAGTCATATATTAAAGGCAATGTTAAAGCTGCTGCACTTCAAAATCTTTCTGGTGAATTTGTTACTCCAAATACTGAATCAGGAGCAATAGCTTTAAAT
>QCSX01000015.1 GCA_003209065.1 Prochlorococcus sp. AG-670-N10 | reverse complement strand
CGATGAATTTGTTGGCAAATTAAGTAATGATTTATCTATGGAATCAAAATCTAATGATGTTAAAAATGATATTAAGGATAAAGATGATATCCCTATAGCTTCTAATGAGGATATATTTGGTGATGAACAAGCTTTCCCCTTTATAGCTGGTTTAGGGAAAAATGCTGCACATTAATTTAAAGGTACAATGTTTTTATTAATCCATCTTTAAGTAAAAATATTGAAAGGTCTTAGAGTTATAGAGCTTTCTGAAGCACTTAATGTAGATAGCTCAGATCTTTTAGCTGTTTGTGCAATCTTAAAATGTAATGCGAGTTCAAGATTGAGTATGCTTACGTTTGAAGAATGTAAAATAATTACGGATTACTATGAGGAAAATTCTTAGATGATCTTTTTATCCGAAGATGGCACTTTCAATTCATTCAATTTCTTTTATCATGGAAACTAATGTGCCATGAATTTCATCTTCTGAGATTTCATTTTTAAAATTTATAATTGCAGACTTATCATCATATTTAATTTTCATGAATTGACTGGAGATTTCTTCCAAATACGCTTCCTTAAATTCTGAAATCTTTCCATAATATTTTAGATATTTATGTACAGATTTAATGTGATCTTTATTCATATGTTTACAAACTCTTTCACTCGTCTTTGAACTAATTATTTTCATTTTAAAATTTAATTATTTTCAGGTTAATATTTTTTTTTCATAATTTAAATTCTTAATCGCTTTATTTATTAATTCTTTAACCTCCTTGGCGTCTAAGGCTCTTACTAATTTGTTGCGAAGGTTAGTAGCTCCTTGGAAATTTTTGCAAGTCCATGAAATATGTTTTCTGGCTATTAATAAACCATGATTACCCTTTTCTTTTATAAGTTCATCTAAATGTTCAATAATCAACAACAATTTTTCTTCAATATTTGGTTCTTTAAAACCTGTAAGTTCTCTGACTGCGTAATCTATTTCTCCTATTTTCCATGGAGAACCAAGTATACCTCTCCCAATCATTAAGCCATCAGCATTTGTTTTTTTGAAGCAATTAAGTGCGTCCTCAGGATTTTTAATATCTCCATTTGCAATTACTGGTATTTCTAAAATCTCTTTGATTTTTCCAATCATATCCCAGTCTGCTTTACCAGAAAATCCTTCTTTTCGTGTTCTCCCGTGTAAAGTTATCATTTCAGCTCCTGCATCTTGAAGACTTAATAGAAATTCCTCTATATTTTCTTCTTTATTGTCCCAACCAAGTCTTGTTTTTACTGTAACAGGTATTTTAACAGCTTTAGAAACTCTTTTTACTAATTCAACAGCTAATAAACGATCATTAATTAAAGCACTTCCACCCCCTTTCCTTGAGATTTTTTTCACTGGACAACCCATGTTTATATCAATAAGAAATGCTCCTGAATCTTCTGCAAGTTTTGCTGCCTCTGAAACAGCAAAGGGTCTATTATCAAATATCTGCACACCTATAGGACCTTGTTCTAATTCAAGTTGTTTGATTTTTTGAGTGCCATATCCATGATTTAGACTTGTCGCATTAATCATTTCTGTAAATAGTAAAGAGTCTGGAGCCCATTTTCTTACTAATTTTCTAAATATTTTATCGGTAACTCCTGCTAAAGGAGACAACATTACTTTACTCTTTATTATTCTAGATACACCTTTGCCTCTTAATTTTATAATTGAAGACATAATTTGAAGATTCACTTATGATATATACACTATAGATTGAATAATTATATTCATTTGGTTCTGTTTTTATTTTTAAAATTTAATTAGATTTCTATTTTATTGTCTTAATTAGTTACTATTTTTGCTAACTTATGTAGGATTAAATTTTTTTGGGTTTTGTATTTTTGATTCTTATATTATCAATTCTTCTTCCAATATTTCTTTTTATTGCTCCTAATAATGTTTTTGCGATTCAAGGTAGCCTAGATTTGTCTAGTGCTCAAACTTCAGTAGGTAAAAGGTTTGCTAAAGTTTTTTGTGATGCTAAAAAGGAGGGATTAGATTCTGAATTTGCAAGTGAATATGCTTTAAATAATACGTATCTAAAATTTGTGGCTTTCCCCGATGATGATCAATATTTAGATGAACTTTGGAAATTTACATCTAATAATATTTTAGATAACTGCGGAGATAAAATTAATATTACCGATTTAAAAGAATTAGAAATTTTCTTTAAAGAAGAAGGAATCATTGCTTCAAATAGAGAGCTTTATTTACCGACTTTTGAAAATAATTAGCCTTAATTTTTATGATGTACTAAAGTACATTCAGAAAGTTTGAAATTGATGAATTTTTCAGGTCTAAATTCGCCAGCAATTTTTGTAATATTAGTTATTGCGCTAATAATTTTAGGCCCAAATAGAGTTGAGAAAGGTTGGTTGTTATTTCAACGTTTATTAAAGTTTCTTCTTAGTAATAAAGAGGCTATTTCAAAAGATCAATTAAATTTAGGACCGCAATTAGATTTGAAAAAAGAGGTAAATGAAGTTAAAGAAGAGGTAGTAGAAGCAAAATCAGAAACACCAGAGGTAAATGAAGTTAAAGAAGAGGTAGTAGAAGCAAAATCAGAAACACCAGAGGTAAATGAAGTTAAAGAAGAGGTAGTAGAAGCAAAATCAGAAACACCAGAGGTAAATGAAGTTAAAGAAGAGGTTGTAGAAGCAAAATCAGAAACACCAGAGGTAAATGAAGTTAAAGAAGAGGTAGTAGAAGCAAAATCAGAAACACCAGAGGTAAATGAAGTTAAAGAAGAGGTAGTAAAAGTGAAGTCAAAAAGGAAAAAAACAAATCAAACAAAACCCTAAAAGAATGATAATTTAAAACAATAATCGAAGTAATTCGCTCTTTAAAAAATTTCGTAAGTAACTGAACCCTATTGGATTTTTTCTGTTAAAAAAGCAAAATTATATAATTTTTCATATTAAGAATCTAATGCAACTTCTATTGCTGCAATTAAATTTTCATCGAATGGTTGAATACTCGGTTTAAATCTTGCAATCACATTACTATCTTTACTAATTAAAAATTTTTCAAAATTCCATTCAACATCACCTTTTGGTTCAACTTTATTTAGTGTCGTATATGGTTCAGTAGTATTACCTTTCGCATGAACTTTTTCCATGATTTCGAATTCAACACCATATTTTGTAGAACAAAATTTCTTTATTTCTGTAAGAGAATCAGGCTCTTGATTTCCAAAATCATTACAAGGGAAAGCAAGAATCCTTAATCCTTTTTTTGCATATTTATTGTGAAGCTTTTGGAGATCCTCATATTGTGCAGTATTACCGCAATAACTAGCGACGTTTACTATCAAAATTACATTTTCTGAATATTCGCCAAGTTTTTTAGCTTCTCCATCTGCTGTTATAACAGTTGTATTTTGAACTTCTACTACCATATGTTTAATAAATTTATCCTTTGAAGATAACATTGAATAAATGTTTTTGCGTTTTTTATAATCTTATTTGCTTATTATTTTTATTTGTAATTTTTAGTAAAAAGTTTTTTTCTGATTATATAATTAAGTAGTATTAATTAAAAACTATCTTGGATCCCTTAGACCCTCTTACTGAAATTATTAACTCAGGACAGGGCTTCTCTCCTTCAATTGCTCTAGAACGAATCCTTTGGATAATTATGGGTTTTTTCTTTCTTGGTGCTATCTCAACCTCAATTACAAGAGGAATGAAGGAAAATGATTGGTTCGGTAATAATTCATTTTTTTCTAGTTTAAAAGCTACTAAAAGAAAAGATAAACTTCCTAATAAGCTAACTGATGATGATAAATAAAATATATATATTCACTGATGAGTAGTTTTAAATTTTTTCCAAAGAAAATAGTACTACTAGGTAGTGGCGAACTTGGAAAAGAGTTGGTGGTTGAAGCTAAAAGATTAGGCTTAGAAGTAATAGCTATTGATAATTACGAAAATGCACCTGCGATGCAATTAGCTGATAATTCTTTTGTAATAAATATGAGTGATAAGAAAATTTTAAAAAATAAGATAAAAGAACTCAAGCCTGATTTTGTAGTCCCCGAAATTGAAGCACTCTCAATAGAAGCTTTAAAGGAATTGGAAGAAGAAGGAATAAAAATCGTCCCAAATGCTAGAACTGTTGAAATTACGATGAATAGAGATAAAATAAGAAACCTTGCATCTAAAGAATTAAATATAAAAACTGCAAAATTTAGTTATGTTTTTAATTCTGAAGAGCTAGAAACAAAATCATCTGAAATTGGCTTCCCTCTTTTGTTAAAGCCTCTAATGAGTTCGTCAGGTAAAGGTCAAAGTTTAGTTAATAGGAAAGAGGATCTTTTATTAGCTTGGAATGATGCCTTGAAAAATTCAAGAGGAAAAATAGTTGGTGTAATACTTGAGGAATTTTTAAATTTTGATTATGAATTTACTCTCTTAACTATTAGAAAAGATAGTGGAGAGAATGTATTTTGTGCGCCAATAGGTCATGAACAATATAAAGGAGATTATCAATGTAGCTGGCAACCATTGGTTATGAATCAATCATTGATTAATGAAGCCAGAAAAATGACAACAAAAATATTAAATAATTTAAATGGTTCGGGTATATATGGAGTTGAATTTTTTGTTAGAGGTAAAGAGGTTATATTTTCAGAATTATCTCCTAGGCCTCATGATACGGGAATGGTCACCTTAGTTAGTCAAAACATAAACGAATTTGAATTACACTTAAGAGCCTTTTTAAATCTACCTATACCAAATATCTCACTATTAAAGCCATCAGCAACCAGAGTAATAATATCAGATAAAGAATCTAATAATCCATCATACTCTGGACTAATCGACGCATTAGAAGTAGAGAATACCAAAGTTCTAATATTTGGAAAACCAACATCAAAGAAAGGAAGGAGAATGGGGGTAGTCCTCTCATCAAATGAAGACCTAAATATTGCTAGAGAAAATGCGGACAAGTCAGCACTTAAAATTAAAATTGTTTCCTAATTTATAGAATATTAAATAAATATTATAAAAAAACTACTTATTTCCTTCGTTTTTGTTTTCTGTCTTTGTATGTATTATTTAAATGTATTATTATTTTTTTCTATGATAGAAAACTATAAAGGTTGGGATATAAGTTTGACATGGGATGATAAACATTCTTTTATGAATAACTCTAGTATTAAAGATGCTTTTAACCAAAAAGAAAAGTGGAAAGGAGTTAATTTAAATGGCAACAGTATTTATGGAGCATCTCTTAAGGAAATAAGACATATTATTGATTATCCAAGGTTACATGATTAACTATTTAGAGAAAAATTAATTATCCAAGGTTACATGATTAATTATTTAGAGAAAAATTAATTATCTTCTTTCTGATTATTATCATCAATAAGTTCGTTTGCAAGTTCTCTTAGATCACCTTTAATTGATACCCATGTAAAAGCAGCAATAAAAACTGTAGCTGATATTGCTATTGTAATTGTCTCTAAAGGACTCAATCCTAAGGCAATTGCAAACATGTAAAAATTAAAATAATAATTTATTATATTCCACATTATTAATTAGTTATAATTGAGTATTCTTTTGAAACTTAATTTAATTATTTCTGAAACATTTCGTATAAGGAAGCTTTAATCTTTCTATTCTAAAGTGACTCGTTTATGTATATTTTGTTAATAAGATTTCTTAAAAATTATTTGCTAAAGTAAATTAATAATGAAACAAAAAAAGTGTCCGCAATGTAAGAATTTAATTTCAATAAAAGCTCCAACTTGTCTATTCTGTGGAAGACCTAATAAATTTGTAACTAATAATTACGTAAAAAGAAAGTGGAATAAGGAATATAAAGAAGGTAGATTTATTAATCTTGAAATATTAATGTATTCAAAAGTATTTTTAATTTTTATTCTTCTTCTTATAATACTGCTGATAATTTTGTATAAATAGAATAATTATTAATTTAAAATTGCATCTATAACTTCTCTTGTATTTGGTGAAAGTTTATTTCTGTTTATATAATCAAGAACTTTAACTATATTTCTTTTATAGGGATTTTCATATTGTTTATAGGTACTAAATATTTTTAAAAAACGTGAAATTACTATTGGATTTGATTTGTCAAATTCTAGAATTTTTCCTGCTATGTATTTATAACCTGATCCATCTATGGAGTGGAATAATGAATTTTTTGTTACGTAAGCATTTAATATAGATCTTAAAGTGTTGGGTGATTTGACATCAAAATATTTATTTTTAAATAGATCTTCAATATTTTTTTGATTACTATCTATCTCAATAGATGCTTTAAAAAAGAACCAATTATCTAAGACTACTGGATTATTTTTCCATTTATTAAAGAAAATATTTGAAATTAATTCTCTTTCCGGACAATTAATCCTTGTGAACACATTCAAAGCAGCTTTTGAAAGTGTCATTGAATTACTATCGATATAGCTAATTACTTTATTTTTAATCCCTTCATCTTTGCTATGTAAAAGTAATCTCCATATTGTTTCTATTAATTTTCTTTCATCCTTACCCTCAGGCCATATTTTATTAATGTATTTATCAATCTCTTTAAGCTTATTCAAAAGTTCTACTTTTAGTTCAGTACCAAAAAGATAATTTAACTCGTCAATAGTGTTATAAATTTTTAATGGATCAATTTTTTTTATTTCTGATTCTATTTCAGAGAAGGTAGGGATACTAAGTATTTCAGATAAGAGAGATAAATTTATACTTTTATTATTCCTTAGGATTGATTTTAATGTTGTGATTAATTTATTTTCAATATTAGTGTCGGGTTCTTCATAGATTCTTTGACAAATTATTTTTTTGTATATACCTTTTATCGTGTCATATATTGTGAAATAATCAGTTTCAAATTCTAATATTAATAATTTTTCTGCAAATGTAGTATCAGTTTCCCATTTAATAGGTGCTGAGAAATTTCGAAAATAAGAAATTATTGGAATATCAAAGTTGGAGGTTATATTTTCTAGAGTAAATTCTTGTTCCTTTTCTTCTAAAATAAGTGTCTTATTTATTTTTTCATAACTACTCAAGAATATTGCAATATTAATAGGAATTATTAGAGGTAAATCGTTATAAGGATTTTTTTTATTTAAATTTATTTGCGAAGCTTTTATTTTAAGGATTTGTTTTTCTCTATCCCATTTTCTTTTAAACTTAACTAGTGGAGTCCCATTTTGTTTATACCAAGTTTTAAATCTTTCAGTATTTATTTCTTTGTTATTCTCTAAAACTTTTTCCACAAATTGATCAATAGTTGCTGCTTTTCCATCATAAGTAGAAATAAAATTACTAAAACCATTATTAAAGTTTTCATCTTTTACTAATGTTTTAAGCATCCTTATTATTTCGGCTCCTTTTTCGTAAATAGTAGTTGTATAAAAATTGTCGATCTCTAAATATTTATCAGGTCTCACAGGATGTGATGTTGGACCAGAGTCTTCTCTAAATTGTGCTTTTCTTAAGAATTTTGCATCTTCAAGTCTTTTTATTGAACGATTATGAAGATCTGCTGTAAATTCCTGATCCCTAAATACTGTTAAACCCTCTTTTAACGATAATTGAAACCAATCTCTACATGTTATTCTATTACCCGTCCAATTATGAAAGTACTCATGAGCGATTACACCTTCTATACGCTCTAGCTCTTCATCTGTCGTAGTCTCTGTATTAGCAAGTATTAATTTAGAGTTGAATATATTGAGGCTTTTATTTTCCATCGCCCCCATATTGAAATGCCTAATTGCAACAATATTAAATAATGATAAATCGTATTCAAGATTATATTTTTCTTCGTCCCATTTCATCGATTTCTTTAATGAATTGATTGAATGTTGTACGTATTTTTCATCACCTTTTTCTACGTATATATTTATTTCTACTTTTTTATTAGATTTAGTATTGAAGTTATCTTTAATGCAGTTCAGTTTTCCCGCAACTAAAGCAAAAAGATATGATGGTTTGGGATATGGGTCTTCCCATATTACTTCGTGCCTTTTGTTTTCAAGATCATTTGCTTTGACTAGATTCCCATTTGACAGCAAAACTGGATATTTTTCCTTATTTGCCTCTATTCTTACTTTATATTTGCTTAAAATATCAGGTCTATCAGAATGGTAACTTATTCTTCTAAAACCTTCTGCTTCGCATTGAGTAGTAATAATTCCATTACTTTCATACATTCCTAAAAGTGAAAAATTCTCCTTTGGTTTAATTATCCCCTCAATCTTTATGGAAAAAGTTTCTTTAAGAATGGATTTAATTAATAATCTATTTTTTTGAATTGAATAGTTATTTTCTACTAGTAAAGATTCATCTATATATATTTTTTCAACTAATATATCTATCCCATCAAGAATAAGAGTATCAACATTAATATTCTTTTTGATTAAATTTAGTTCAGTTTTTACAATTACTCTCGTGTTTTCAATTATAAAATCTAAAAAAATATTAGGTATTTCATAATCAAAGGATCTATAATCGTCTAGTTTTATAAATTCCTTATTGTTCTTATTGTCTGAAACGTTAGGCATATTTATTTTAAAAATCAGTTGAATTAAATAATTGATTAAAGACTATTATGTGAATGAAAAATCATAAATAATTAGGCTTCTCCTAATGTACATATATGATCTTTGATGTCTCCAGTTGGGAGCAATTCATACAATATCGGATTTTTATCTTTTACCAAACCCTCTTGATTTATTTGGTATCTCCAATCCCATTTTCTGTCTGTAAATGATAAGTAATCTTTTCTAAGAGAATATGGAAGCATAAGCTTTTTCCCATTCCAATTTATATTGATAAATGCACCAGGTGCAATTTCAGAGATAGTTTTAACTATTGAAAAATCGCCATTAATATTATTTCTAATTACTAAATCGAGCTTAATATTCTCGCAAAAATAAGTAGTATTTATAGCAAAATGAAAGATTGTAGAAAATAATAACGAATAAATTTTAGGCACCTCTTAATTATTTTATTTTATTATTTTATGTGGAAGATTCATATAGTTATAAATTTTCTCAAAAAACTCTTTAAATTTTTACCGAATCCATAGTTTTTAAATTTACCAAGTCACAATTTACTTCTTCTGCAAATTCCTGAACAGATATAAATTTGTTTAAAAGACCTGTATATTTTGCTTCTCCTCCAGCAGTACTTGAAAGTATATATTTTGGATTAAAAGTATTTATTAATTTTGGAAGTACATCAGCGCCTTTTACAAAAGATCCAACAAAAGGAAGTTCTAGGTTAATTATTGGAGTTATGACAGCATCTAATTCTTGAGATTTAATGTTTTCATCAAGATATCCATGTGGTTCTATGTAGAAACCTTTTCCTTCTTCGTTTTTTACAATGTATCCATTTTCTATTTGTGGTACGGGAGCACCAGCAGTGGCTTCTATATCTAACCCCTCTCGACTAATTGTTTCAGTAGGTTTAAGAACTTTGATCGACTCAAAGCCTAATTTTTTAAGAATCCCTTTTGCACTATTTGGACAGATTATATCAATACATTTTTTAAACTTTTTTAATGAAGGAACATGGCAATGATCAGGTAACCCTTGCGTCAATAGAATTAAATTAATTTCTTCGTCAATTAAAATATCATTGTTTAGCGAACCTTTGAAAAACCAAGCTCCTGGAGGGAATACCAAATCACCAGTAAGCCAGGGATCAATTATTAAGTTGGTTTTATCAAATTTTATTAACCAACCATTTGAACCTAGATATTTGGCTTCAAAACTCATTATTCAATATTAAAGTCTCCATTCACTATAAATTAAATTTATAAATATTGAGAAAGGAATTTTTAAGGATTTGGTATTCTAATACTTGTTACATAAGATATTTTTAGTCTAATTTATTTAATTAATGGGTTTCAAGAAAAAAGCCATTACGAATGTTTAGCTTCATTTAAAATTTGAAATAATTTCTTCTTAAGATTAAATATAATCACTTGAGTTTCTTTTGAATTTCTTTTTAACGTCTTTTCTTTTAATGATTGAATAGGAATTAATGCTAAACCCCCAGTTCCAGAAAATATAATTGGCAAGGTTAAATTTTTATTACCATTCATTTTCTGTAAATCTATAGCTTGAGAAATAATATATTTAGCTCTTTCAAATCCGTGATGTTCTATCAATTCAGACCATAAAAAATTTACTGACTCATATTTTGAAAATTCGATTTGTATACTTTTCATTAAAAATTTAAAGAATACTAAAATTTTTATTAAGGATATATATATTTAATTCCTATCTTTAAAACCATCCATTACTAATTGCAACAAGTCGATAACGTCTCCATCAGTCAAATCAAGATCCTTTTTTAAATCATTGCATGTTAAATTCATTTCCAGTGCTGCCTCTGCCATATGATTTATCTTCTGATCTTTACCACCTAAGGAGATAAATGGATTGAAGTTTTCTATCATTATTTTTTTGATATTATTTATAAGTTCTAGCTAAGAAATGCTAAATTATCTTCTAAACATGAATAAGCTTATAAATATGTCATTTATTGCTTAAGAGAAAATTGATTTTTAAACCAAAGAAGTTGATACACCTTTTGAAATCAATGCTAATCTTCTTGCTCTTAAAAGGAAAGGAAATAAAAAATTGGTTCTTTTGTCGGATTTAAAGATATTTGATAAAAGTTTTAAAAGTCTGCTTGAGGGATTATTTATTTGAGTACATATTGTATTAATTGCTTCAGCTCCATGAAATATATCATTACCCCTAAGAAGAATCGCGCCTTTATCTATGTCATAACCCTTATCAAGAAGAGGTTTAATAAATTTAGGATTTTTTCTCCCATCTAGAATAGAAATGTTATTTATTTTACTTTTAAGCTCTATGAGCTCTGCAAAATGGTTACAAAAGGGGCATTCCCCATCGTATATAAATGTTAAATCTGTATTCAAAACGTTTTTATTTTCATTATTTAATACTAAATAAAAAAAAGACGACTTGTTGTAAAAATAAGTTTATGACTAAATTAAACAATTTTGTCAAATATTTAGTTGGCTTCATAATCCATATCTTGATCTAATTACTTTTGAATTACAAAGAAATGTCTCAATTAGGGTATATTTACTTCAATAATTCTGTATGCTATCTCCGAGATAAATGTATTTAAAAATTCATGAATTTATTAGCTTCATTCGCCATTGGCGGTTTTAATCCTTGGGCAGCTGGTGTTGGAATTGGTTCTTTAGTCCTCTTTGGTCTTGTTGGCTTAGTCGCAGGTCCGAATCTCAGTAAATTTGATACTGAGGAATAAACAATTAGTAATTATTTAATTTAAATATTAAAAGACCCCTTTTGGGGTCTTTTTTTTTGATATCCAAGCAGTTTTACGAAATTTTTTTTAAAGTAAAAAATATAATAAAATTAAATGTTACTTAATCCTTTTGCCCCTCTGGCTTTCATTAAAATTTCTTCTCTTAAAGCTACTACTTTTTTCCTCCTAATTCTCCTAATAAAGTCTAATTTACTTAGATTAAAAGGAGGTTTAATAGGAGGCCTATTTGCTTTGATACTAGTTTCAGGCATATTAGCTTCTGGTTCAATTGCATTGGGCGCATTAATATATGCTTATAGAGTCAAAAACAAAACGAAAGAAGATAACAGTATTCAAGATCTTGAAACAGTTGACATTTAATTTAGAATGCCAAAAATCTTTTGATTAACCTAAAAAGGTGTGCCAGGCACAAAATGTAATACTAAAAAACCAAATCCAGCAGCAAATACTATTGAAACTGCAATTACAACTAGGCCTGAAGCCATACCACCATTTTCAAAAGCCATAATTTTTAGTTATTTTTATAAATATAATTCATAGAGAAGAAATTAGTAATTGTGTAAATTACTCAAATCAACCAAATTTGTTATTAATTGTAAAAAGGAGTAAGAATATAGAAGATAGCGAAAGAATGGTTCCAAATATTATTAATGGTTTTGATTTTTTACTACCTTTATTTAAAGGTAGTTTTTTGGATAAAGATGTATTTTTATCTTTATTAATAAGATTAGAAAAAGGTTTATTCACATTAAAAAACAAATTTTAAAAGTTTTCAGTTCATTGTTTTAAACAACTCTTTGTGATAATCGACAATGTTTTGACAACTGGTTACAGGTGTGAATTCCATATGAATCCCAAATTTTGCTCTCCAGGGGGCAAAATGTTGAAAAATTTCATTATCACTAAAAGCTTTACATAAACAAACTACTCTCCCTTCGCCAGGAGCATGCACTCTAAAGAGCATCTCGAATTTATCAGTTTTGTCAGCTTTGGCCATTTCACCATTTTCCCATGCTTCTATAAATAATTTATAGGCCTTCACCTGATTATCAATATCTGGAAATTGACAATCCGCAAGAAACATTTGCATTAGATTTTTTTTAAGTTGCTTTAATTATCTGTCAAAAACGAATTTATTTCTTGCACTGTTTTAATTTGAAGATCATAAAGAAATTCTTTATTTTTACTATATGAAATGAGAGGATAGGATTTCTAGAAATTTCCCAATATCTTTTTTATACAAACTATCAGTGATTTTTAGTGAGAATAATTCATTTTCGTTGATTTCTTCCTCTTGATTATCAAAATTCAAATTTCCTTTAAAAGTAATATTCTCCATAAAAAAAATAATCATTACTACTTAAAATTTAAGCAATTTATCTGAAAAAGCAATTATCTTTACATAATGTTTCGTATTGTCAGTAACACTACCTTGTTATTCTAAGGGATTAAATATTTAAGTAATTTAAGCCTAGATTAATTTATCGGTTAAGTACAAAAATAAATTTAATGTGGTAATTATTACTGTAATGAAAGATGCAAAAACAGGTAAAAGATTAAACCATAATTGAGATGTTGTCATGGTTGAATCTATTGGAAAGAAGTTTTCTTTTGTTTTTATTCTAATTTGCAACCAAAAAATTGATAACGGATAAATTACCTTTGCAAAAATAATGAAGGAATAAAATAAATATCCTTTTTGTGAGTAAAGTATTAAGCCTGCAAACAAATATAAAATCCATATAAATAATCTTTTGAATAATAATATTTCCTTATTTTTACCAACCATTATTTATTAATAAATTAAAAAGTTTTTAATCATTTTATATCTTTCAAATATAATATTCTTAATAATTATTTTTTCTTTACGAATTATTTCCCAGTTATTTCTAAGAAATAATTTATAACTTATTAAGCTTGCCTCTGTCGCTAAATATGGAAGACCCTCTTTTATTGCTTCCTTTTCTAGCTTTTGAAGCAATTTAGTCCCATAACCTTTTCTTTGTGAATCTCCTCTACAATATAAAAGAGAAATTCTATTATTCGGATATCTTGATGCAAATGCGATTATTTTTTTATTTTCATTAATTAACCATCCTTGCCCTTTATCTAGAGTTAAATCAAAATTTTTATTATCCCAAGCTTGGCTAGCCCAGGCTCTTTTTTGCTCTTTACTATATATCCTCTCATCTATTGATATTATTGAATCGAAATATAATTTCTTTAAATGAAGTTGATCATTTTTAGTAATTTGTTTTAAATTCATATTGTTGATTATTTTTTTAAATGGCTATTAAAAATATTGTTGCAATAGGAGGGGGTGGCTTTGGACGCTCTTTAGGTACACTTAAGATTGAAAAATATATTAGGTCATTAGTTAGAAAAGATAGACCCAAAATTTGTTTTATTCCTACTGCATCAGGAGATAATGACTTATATAAATTAAATTTTTACAGGGCTTTTTCAGAGTTAAATTGTACCACTAGTCATCTAGACTTCTTTTCTCGAACTGAAAACTTAGAAAAAAAAATCCTTTCTCAGGATATTATTTATGTTGGAGGAGGAAATACAAAAAGTATGTTAGCTGTTTGGAATGAATGGCATCTTAATTATATTCTTAAAATCGCTTATGAAAAAGGGATTATAATGAGTGGAGTTAGTGCTGGAGCAATATGCTGGTTTGATAAAGGAGTCACTGACTCTTTCTCTGATAAATTAGAGATAATTAATTGCTTGGGTATAGTAAAAGGGATTGCCTGCCCTCACTATGATGAAGAGAAGGAGAGAGAACCTTTTGTTAATAAAATAATTAAAAGTCAGATAATTGATTCTTGTATTTGTATTGAAGGAAATTGTGCTTTGCATATAAAAGATGATTTTAATTATGAATCAATTAATTTTGGTAATAAAAAGAAGTGTTTAAAAATATCTAAAGAAAATAATAAATTTAAAAAAGAATATTTTAAAAATTATGAATGTATTTAAAAAAAATAAAAACTATATATCTTCGTTTTTTGCTATTGATACTAGTTCCATACCTTTATATTTTACAAAAGAAGCAGTCCAAATTTCTTTAGAAAGATTACCCAAATACTTTAAAAATTGAATTGTATCGCCATCCCTTATCCACTCTGATTTTATGAACGGAAGTTCTTTTTGCATCCTTTTTGGATGCATATGCACTAATAGTAAACCTTTATCTTCAGATACTCTTTTTAATGCACCTTCATCACTTCTTTGGAATACTCTTAGGAGAAGATTTAAAATTACTTCTTCCCCAAGTTTATTCAAATTAGCTTCATCTTCGAGCTTATCTTTAATTTCTTTTCCACCTAAAGGCATTGCTCTTATGGAATTTTGCTCTATTAATGCAATTGCAATTAGATAATCTTGACTTGCCATATTTTTTAGTAATCTTGTTTGGATTATTCTAACCTCTCGACCTCATTATAAATTTGATTTAATAAGAAGAATTATATTAATAAAATAGTACTTGTAAGATTATTTTTGTTTATAAGTTTTTCAATGGTTGTTTTTTGTTGATTTTATAGTATTTTCTCAAGTTCTTTATTTTCTTTTAATATCGAACCTTTTTTATACTTTCAGGATTAGTTTTAGGTTTATTGATCGAATGGTAATTGATAGTTACAACTTATTAATGGAAATATGAAAGAGATATAATTGAAAAATTATCTAAAGAAGATATTTCTTTAAATTTTCTTTAACTTTATCTTCATATTTGTTATTTAAAGATAGAGGCAAATATAAAACTTAAAAAATAAGAGTTTTTAGATGCATTATTTCTTCAACACCTCTTATGTATAAAATTTTTTATAATTAAAATATGATTAATAATTTAAGATTTGAATTATCTTTTAAAAATATTTTACAATTAGAAAACAAACTTAATTTTTGCGTTTCCAATAATATAGATAAAATCAATATCCCGTGCAAAGGGGTAATTAAAAAAGATTTCCTTAATGAGACTATAGAATATATTGGTGTGAACTATAAAAATTTAGATGTTATATATCACTACAGTCTTTATCATCAATATAAAAAAAATAGAGAAAATTCATATTTAGAGTTTTTGAATTTTATTAAAAAATGTAAGTCTTATAAAAATAATGAAATACTTCTTGTTTCAGGATCTAATAAAAAAAAGAACTTTGAAGTAATAGATGTATTGCAAGATTTTAAAAATGAACGAAATCTAAATATTAATATAGGAATCGCCTATAATCCTTACTTAAAAAATTATTATAATGTTGATGTGGAAAGGGTAAGACTTGAAAAGAAAATTTCTTCTAGATTGATTAATTCAATCTGGCTTCAATTTGGAACCGATATTAAATTACTTAAAAAGGAAATTAATTTTTTAAAAGAATCTATCCTTAATAATTCAACAAATAATAATGATCAAAGTGTGAAAATTTTTGGTAGCTTATTAATTCCCTCACCGCAATTTATTTCCCGATTTAAATTTCGTCCATGGAAGGAAGTATATATTTCAGATAAGTATCTTTATTCTTTTGACGATTTTTATTCATTTACTAGAGATTTAATTGAAATTTATCTTGATAATAATATTTGCCCAGTAATTGAAACTGAATGTTCTTCTATGGAAAAATTGAAAAATATTCATACTTTATTTAAATCATAAATAAGTAATAAGTATGACTAAAGATACTGTTTATGATATTGCAATCATTGGTGGGGGCATATCTTCCTGTGTATTTGCATCTACTCATTTAAAAAATGGTTTTAAAGGAAGGATTGCAATAATAGAAAATGGTCGAAATCTTGGAGGTAGATCTAATACAAGAAATAGTCTTATTAATAGAGGGTGGAAACTTAATCATGGTGCCCCGAATTTCAATATTTGCAACAATACAAACAACCAGTTTTTGAAAACTTTTATTAAGGAATTATTAGATTCAAAGATTATCGAATCAGATTCTTCAGAATTAATTGAATTGTATGGAGACCCTAGAGAAGATAGTCAAATAAGCTCATATTTCCATAGTGGACAAAGTTATATTTCAAGTTCTTCTATGTCTGATCTGGCTCATAAAATAATTTCTCTCAATAATTTGAGAAATCAAGTTGATTATTTCTTTCAAACTTTAATAATTAAATTAAATTATAAAAATAATATTTGGTTTTTAACTTCAAGAAATGGATATACATTTAAAACAAAACTTCTTGTATGTTCAAGCAATTTAATTTTACATAATAGGTCTTTAGATATTTTGAAAGTAAATCAAATCCCCTTGAGGAAAGCTATTCCAATAAATTATGATAACAAAATAGATAAAATTATAAATCTCCTTCATGAACAGGATTATGTACAAAGATTAACTTTTTTAATTTATACAAAATCTCATTATTGTTATAAAGATAATTATATGAATAAATCTAGATATTTTATTTTAAATAATCTTTTAGAAAAGAAATTTATATTTGAAAGAATTATCTTTCAAAAGCAAATTAATAATAAATTAGGAATTGTCCTTCATACAAAAAATGTAGATTTTATAAATGAGTACTTACAAAGCAAAAATAAGGAGAAATTTAATAATATTTCGATAGAAAAATTTAATCAAATTTTTGATCAAAATCCTTATATAAATAAACTAATAGATTATCAAGATATTTCTATAATGATATGGAGAGCATCTCAACCATCGGGTTTGCGGATCCCTGAAAACTTACAGGTTTGTGAAAATTATAATATAGCTTTTTGTGGGGATTGGTTTGATTTTGAGGGATTTGGAAGGATTGAAGGGGCAATATTGAGTGCATTGAATTTGTCTTATAAGATTAGTTAATAATATTATTTATTTTTTTTAGTAAAAACGTTATATCCTTTTTCTTCTTTATAACGAATATTTTCAAATAATTTTTTGAATTATTATTTATTTGATTTTTACGAAATAATTTCCATGCTTTTAAAAAGTCTTTTTTTGCAAGATCTCTGCTTTTACCTCTTTCAATAAAATCTCTCTTAACTACTCTCTTCATACAAGTTTTTTTATTAACTTTTAAATTAATTATAATGCAATTTTTTTTTGACATTAGTTTAAAAATTTCTTGTCCAAAAATTCCTTCTATGATAATAAATCTTATGTTTTTAGTTTTTTTATAAATTTTTTTTATAGATTTACTTTTGAAATTATATTCATATGAGAAATTAGAGAAACCATTTTTTAAAATAAATTCTAGATCTTTATTAAATAGTTCAAAGTTGAAACTTATTTTTCTATCAAAATAGGAAGTTAGTATTTTGGATAACATTTGGTAAATTAAGCCTGTTCTGTAGTAATTATCAGTGCTTAAAACTATTCCATTTTTTATTTTTTTTGAAATTATTTCTGATAATGTAGTTTTTCCGCTCCCAGATGGTCCACAAATAAATAATAATTGCATATTAAAATCAATAAAAAATATTGAAAAACTTGCATCTAATTATAGTAAAGACAAAAATAATTAATAAGCCAATTTAATATTGAACTTTGGCAATGTTATTTTTAAAAATTTTTAATGTTTCACCTTTGTTTATTTTCAGCTTGCATCATAAATGAATATATGACTTAATATAGGTGTAAATAAAAAAACATTATTTTTCTATTAATTCTTTTCATAAGTTATTAATTATTCAACTAGATTAATGATTTTTGAGGGAAATTAGAATTTAATTAATTACCTAATTTATGAATAAATGATTATTAAATTTTTAAGTAAACTAAAATCAATCCTACTAACGAGTAAAACTTCCTCCGAAATTTCTTTACCTAAAAAAGTTGTATCAAAAAATAAAAAGAAACCTGTCAAATCTTCTAAGACTTCTAAATCTAAAACCAAAAAAGATGACTCGAAAAAAATAATTGAGGCTTTAAAAGCTATGCCAGGCGTAGGTGCTAAGAGTGCAGAGGCTTTCTATAAAGCCGGATTTAAAACTCCTAAATCAATTACTTCTGCAAAAGATGACGAACTCCTTGCTGTTCCTGGAGTGGGAATTAATCTTGTTAAAAAGTTAAAGAATTCTAAATAACAAATTAAATTAAGAAAGTTAAAAAAAGAATTATTTAAAACTTACTAATTAATTTTAATTTTAACTTTCACTTTGTTGAGCTTATCAATGACTTATCTCTGAGATTAAAAAATATTAAAAATTAAATAAATTATCTTCTTCTCGCTTTTCTTCGTTGCTGTAATTTTCTTTTATATTTTTCAATAGGAGTCTCATGATGTCTCAACCTTTTTAAATCAGCAAATATGCCTGATTTTGAGACTTGTCTCTTAAATCTTCTAAGGGCAGATTCAATACCCTCGTTTTCTCCTACAGTTACTTGAGTCAAAATTCAGCAAATAAATCTTATTATAACATTTTACGTTACTATTTTTGTTTTTCTATATTGATTTCTTTAGAACAATTTCAAAGTTACTATTTACTTTGTACCCAATTTAAAAAATTCTTATTAGGGTCACTTATATCTTCTAAAGTCTTGAAATAATTTCTTGACCAATTTTCCTTAGATAAACCAACGAATAACATCAAATTTAGAGGATATTGATCACTATCAGTGCAATTTCTAAAATCGTCTCTAAATAAAAATATTTCTTTTTTAAGCGCAATAGAAATTCCTAGTTCTACCATGACACCCTCATCCGGAGGGTTCCCATTAACAATCGCAAAAATACAGTCACATGATTTTAAATCATTGAAATTTGTTATTGCCAGATCATAAGCCCAATTATTTTTATTATTAAGTAAATGTTTTGTTCTCTCAAAAGGTTCATAAACTTCTATATTTAAATTCTGAAAAATTTTTATGAATTCAGGTAATAGATTCTTAGTTTGTTTTGAAAATCCATATGGATTAGCTAAATATAATTTCTTTTTTTTCATTTTAATTCCCTTTTTCCTTTATATTCTCTTTCTTCCTTAAGTGCTTTTTTTTTATTTTCCCATGGAAAGACTATCCATTCTTTTTTATGATACGAATTGACTGCATTCCACCAAATAGGTTTCTTTTTGCTGACAAGGACAAAGAAATTTGCCCCTTCAATGTTTTTAAAATTACTTAGTGTAATTCCAGTTTCATAAACATCATCAACTATAAGTGAATGTTTTAAGGGTTTATCATTTAATTGAACATTTAATTTATGACTTAAAGCCACTGCTAGACATAAGCCACCTCTTGGAACACCATATACCCCTGATAAGTTAAGTTTTTTGCATTTACTAGCTATATAATCAACACTATTATCAAATTCACTCCATGTAAAATACTTGGTCATTCTAAATATTTTTATTTCCCATTATCGGTGCGAAGTTCGAGGCAATTACGCTTAATAGTGCCACTACTTGTTCGTTAGGGCAATTGGTCTCAATCTTTAATTTTTCGCATTCATTAATTATATTTGCATATATTTCTTCAACAATACCGTTCATTTGCTCTTGATTAAATGAATATGGTTTATTCATATTTTTATTAATTAATATATTTATTTTTACTTAAATATAAAATAAGTAAAGATTTTTATTCCCAAAAAGCAAAATTTATTTCCACATTGGTTTATTTGAAGTATTATTTTCGATTGCATTTGGCTTATAGTTATGTAGATTTTCGATTTCCATAGCCCATTTTTTAGACTCTCCTTTTATGCTTTCGCTATAAATTAAATTTGTTAAAGATAATCTTCTTCTGATTTTCAATAAACCAAGACATATTTCCCATGTTTCTTTATCTTTATATTTTTCTAACCAAAAATCAAATATATTTTCTAAAAAGTTTAAGGGAATATTAAATGAAATGCCTATAGGAGGTTCATCTAATGAGATATTGTGTTTTTTTAAATCATGGATTAAATTATCTAAATTCAGATTTATTGCAAATAGTATATCCTTAGCCGATTCATATCCAATTAGTTCTTTTCTATGACACTCCAAAAGTTTTTTATCATCAAGTATTTTTGAGTCACTATTTTTGATTCCAATTAGCCAAAAACCCTCATCATTTACAACTCCACTAGCTAGAAATATAAATAAATATTTATTTTCCAAAAAAAAATTTCCTCTTTATTAAGTTTTAGCATTAAAGAGAAATAAATAAAATATCATTTCTACTAAAAGTTTAAAATTTACTCTCACAAATTAAAAATATTATGGATAATGTATTGATTTATGATATTTGATTTTAATGAATTAAGGCTTATGTTAAATGACCCACTTGATATAATGGTAAATTATATAAACATAAAATTACTTAAAAATAAAATTATTAAAGCTATTTTTTCTTAGGAAACAACTTTTCAATTTTTTCTTGTTGAATAAATTCTCTTTGATTTCTTATTTTCTTATCTTCTAATGATTCTTTATTAGTACTTACAGCGTAAATAATATAAAAAATCATTCCACTAAAAATTAATCCTATAAATATTATAATAATACCAATAGGTTCTGTAGGGCTAAAGATATTGAGATCTATTCCTGAATTTAGAAAAATTAACATCAAAAATTAATAAGTTTATAAACTTCTTTTTTATCTAGTTAATTTCTTCGTATCCATAGTAAGCTATATTTTTTGAATTTTTATATCCCATAGAGGCCTCTTCAGGATTTTGAGCATCAAATTTTCTTGCTCTGGCATGGATCATATTAAATGGAAAAATCGTTGCTCCGACAAAGAAATGTAGAATTAAAAAATCAGAAGGCAATCCGTTTGTCCAATCAGGAAAGAAAAGGAGAGTCATCAATAAATTGTCCATATCATTTATCCAAATTTACCTATAAATACTATTACTAAGTTCTACCGATAGTTGTTCAAATTTAATAAATTGAAATTTAAAAAATTTTTATTTATAATATTTATAGTAATAAATGAAGTAATTTGTCCGGATTATTTTTAAGCTTGGTACTTTTTGCTTTTGTTTTATTACATCCTTTAATTACATTTGCATCACATACTTCTGATCCTACTGTAAGTCTTCTTCAGAACAGGATATCAAAAAATTTTACAAAGAAGTTTTGTAATTCCATACAAAATGGATTGTCAAAGGATGAAGCGATGACTACCGCAATAATTAAGACAGAAAATATTGCTTCATTTTTATATAATCCTCAAAAAAAATGGATTGTAAAAGAGGATTTGGCTAATCAAATTTCTATAAAAGTTATAAACGATTGCGGTTTATCTTTCGGATTAATTGGTAAAGAAGGTATTGATTATTTTAAATCATATTTTCTAGAAATCTACGATAAAACAACACCTGAGAAAAGGTTATCTAGTTAAATTAATTTTATGAATAATATTCCTGATAAAAATGTAATAATTGTTATTTTGGTTACTATATTAGTAGTTTTTTCTTTCGTTTTTTCAGTTAAATCTCCAGAAAGAAAGATCATTGAATCCCCAATAATGTGGAAAGATGATTTTTCTAATATCACAAATATTGATAATAAAACAATAGGATTAAGTTATCTTTTTTAACAAGAATTTGTCCTAACTAATTATTATCAACGAATATGAGATTAGGCTAAATTTTATATCTATTAAAATATTAAATTAATTTATATAGTTTAATAAGACTTCTGCTAGCTTTAAATCATCATTAAACCATGCTCTTATTGCCATAGACCTTCTTGGATCATAGAAGTTTTGACTCCTGTACCAATTAAGCACTTCAGAATCAGATTTTTTACCATTACAAGATAAGCAACAAGGTACACAATTACTTGTAATACTTTTACCTCCTTTAGACATCGGATGTAAATGATCAAGCGATTCAGATGGTTTTCCACAATATATACATTTATTTTTAGTTAATTTATGTAATGAATCTCTCCAATTTTTATTGCTTATTTTGGGACATAACTGATCAAGGTAAATTGCATCTTGTTTATGCATAATATTCTTGATAATAAATTAAATAATAACAGTTTTTTTTATAATTTTTTTGACTAACCTTAAAATTTCAACTTTTATTATTTATAAGTATTGATAATATATTATTAAAATATTTTTTTTGAAGTAAAAATAATATTTAATGCTAATAACCTTTATTTTTTTGAAAATTTGGAACGATTTTAATTTACATATCAATTTCTTAATATTTATAATTTCTTTTATTTCTAATACATTTTCTGCTATCTCAGGTGGAGGTGCAGGCTTAATTCAATTGCCTGCTTTGCTTTTATCTGGAATACCTTATTATCAAGCTCTTGCTACTCATAAAATCGCAACAGTTGACCTTTGTTTAGGAGGTTCAATCATAAACTTCAAATCTCTGAGGAATGATATTTATGTTTTTTGGTAAATATTAATTTTTGGAACGCCTGGGGTTATTTTGGGAGCATCAATTGTGAAATTCCTTTCAGAGCAATATCTATATTTAATATTGGGAATTTTTTCAATTTTTTTATAATTATATTCTTTCCTTAAATCAAGTTTAGGGCAGAATTCTATTGAACAAAGTAACAATTATCGTTTGAAATTAAAATTTATTATACCAATTTTCTTAATTCGTATTCTTAACTGTTCTATTTCTTCAGGAACTAGTTTATTAATGACTAATTAAAATTTTTGATATAGATTCTCTTAGGGCTGTTGGTTTGACTTTTTTCTCAGTAGGAATTTTCTGGAATGCGATAGGTGCATATTGTCTTAGTAGAATTGTTTCTATAACTACAAATTTGTTAGTAAATCTTATATTAGGATCTTTTACGGGAGAGTATTTTGTCACTCATTTATCTAACTTAAAAGGAAATAAACTTAGTAAAAATACTTTTACAGTTGTATGTCTTTTTGTAGGAATTAGCTTGTTGATAAAATCAATTGGCTCTTTGATATAAATCAATTTATGGCAGAAGTTAAAACTGCTGTTGTAGTTATAAAAAGACCAAAAGCAGCTGTTGCTGTTAGTAAGGATAAATTCATCTTAGAATTATTAGGCTTTCAATGTAAATTATCTTTTTGGATTGATGCTGTATTAGAAAATACTTTTATATAAAAATGATTTCTTCATAATTATGAGAAGTTATGTAAAGAAAAAAAAAGGCCTCACAATCGTGAGGCCAGGTGATGGGGAACTTCCTTTTTAAACCAATTTCAATAAAAATGCAACCCCCCCATAGGTAGTGCATAAAAAGTTGTACAAACACACTACCGATAGTGTGTTGATTAGAGATTTTAAAAGAGTTTAGCAACCTTGATAATGATTAGTAATATTATTGCATTTGATCAAGAAAAAATTTTTTCTAATAAGATATTTTTTTAAAGTTAAGTCCTTGTTAAAGGCTAGATCCAATGTATTATTCGAAAAAGTGCTTATTAATCTAAACATTTAATGATTGAATTAACTTTACTTACACTTTTAAATTTTGTTGGGGATAATTTCTGTGAATATAGAAATTTAGGCCATGATAATTATAAATCTTTACTTCTTTCTTATAGTGATGCAAGCGATAATTTTGGCCCATTAGAAGTTAAAAAAGTTATTGAAAAATCAGAAAATTTCAAGGTTGCAGCAATCGCTATTGCGGCTATTAAGTGCCCTCAACACATTATGGAATAATGAAATTCGAAGTTAAAACCCAAAACGATGACCTTTCGAAATCTTCTTTTTCTGTTTTTTTAGCTTTTGCTATAATTTCACTAATAGTAATTTTCTCAAACATTTCAATTAAAATCGGGGCAATTTCTAGATATTATGAAATTAATTTTCTTTGTAAGCTCATTACCATCGAAAAGACATCATTAAATTTCAAAAAGTTATCAAAATTAACTAAGCAAACTACGAAACAAAGAATGTGGGATTTATGTAGAGAAATTGTGAAATAAAATTTAACTAGAAGCTGATGTGTAATACTTCAGGGCAAAAAACCAAAATTTTCTTGAAACTATTAAAAATATTCCAGAAACTACTATTTCTATTAATATTTCCCATAACTGGGCAAGACCTAAGAATACTTCAGAAGGGATTGTAGTGATGAATGCTATTGGAATAAAAATACTAAAAAATACTCTTAGTGAAATTGAAAAGGAATTTAATGGAAATCTTCCTATATAAAGAAAAGAACGTAATACTTCTGTTGCATTCCATGTTTTTACAAACCAAATTGTTGTTGTGGATATTAAAAACCATAAGCTATAAAGGATTCCAACAGAACAACATAATGTTGTCAGACATAAAATTATAAAACCTAAATTTATAGTTATTTGATTAATTTTTATGCAATAAATTAGTAATGCAAAACCTAATATGATTTCTAAAAATCCAGAAGGTGCTATTTTTTTTAATGATATAAAAAATTGACTATCTATAGGTTTAAGAAGAATAAAATCTAAGGTACCTTCTCTGATATGTTTAACTATTTCTGTAAGATTTGGATTAAACCAAGTATTAGTAATTCCGTTTAAAATTGTATATATTCCTTGAATAATTAAAGCTTGTTCAAATTTCCAACCTCCTATATTATCAGTATTTTGGAAAAAAATAGTTAGTAAAAATATGCTACCTATCAAGCTTAAAATTGCAGTAATAAAGTCAATTATTACGTTAGTCTTATATTCCAATTCTGAGGCTATGGAAGTACTTAAGAATAATGAATAAATTTTTATATAGTTGCTTATTTTCATGAACCCATCGCTGTATATTTTTTTGTTCCGAGAGACCAAGTCCTTTTAAATATTGGGAAAAGAAGTGAAATCCAAAATATCTGCATAAAAAATCCAGGAATTATGTTTGTATTATTCCCAGATAATATATTTGCTGGAAAATCTATTAAGTAAGGGAATGGGGTTATGTATATCCATGATTTTACATATTCTGGGAATGATATTACTGGGGCTAAAAGTCCTGAAAGGAACAGAGTTGGGATAAATAACAATCTTTCTATTGAAGAAGCCTTTTCTGTCCAAAAACATAAGCAAGCAATAATTGATTGAATCAGAAATTGAATTAAAAAAGAAAAGAATGTAGAAAGACATGCTAATAAGAATAGACTAAAGCTTGGTATCCATACACTTTCTGGATTTATTAGAAAAAAAATTAACGCAATTAATATGGCAAAAGGGAAGCGTGTAATTTGCTCTGCTATGTGTTGAGCAAAGTATCTAAAAAATGGGTTTAGAGGTTGAATCAAATATGGGGAAATTTTACCCAAGAGAGCATCTTCTTCAAAAGTAAAGACAACCCAAACTACGGAAAATTGCCTAACAAAGAACGCACTCAAAAAATATCTAGATAGCATTAAATTACTTAAGTTAATAGACTCATTTAAGTTATTGTTTGTCCATATATTGAGCATGAATAAAGGTATTATTCCTGATATTGCCCATAAAGCTATTTCTACTCTATATTCCAACATATTTGAGTACTGTACTTTTAATAATGTTATTAGCTTATTTTTATTTAAATTAAACATTTATACTTTATTTTTTACTAAAATATTTCCAATTATTTCATCGACAGGAGGCTCATTTATATAAAGATCCTCGATTTCAAATTTGTTAAGAATATTTTTTAAAGTAGATTTAATAGAATTTTTTTTAATTGTTATTGTAATTTCTTTTTGATTTTGATTTTTAATGATAAATCCTGAATTTCTTAGTTCTATAGCATCTTTTTCAGTCTTGCAAATAATTAGGATATCTTTGACAGGGGATATTTTTTTTAATAGTTTTTCCAGTTTCCCATCATATGTCAGACATCCTTCATGAATACATATTACCCTTTTGCATAAAGATGTAATGTCTTTCATGTAATGGCTAGTTAGACATATTGTTGCATCTGTTTCTTTATTATAAATTTGTAGAAATTTTCTAAGATTCCTTTGAGCATTAATATCTAGGCCTAGTGTAGGTTCATCTAAAAATAAAATATTTGGTTTATGTATTAAAGCTGCCAATAATTCTGATTTCATTCTTTGACCTAAAGATAATTTTCGAACAGGTATATAAAGCTCATCTTCAATCTCAAGCATATCTGACAATTTTTTAATTCTTTTTTTAGCTTCAAATTTTTCTATGTCATAAATTGCGGCATTTAAATAAAAAGATTCTATTGGAGGAAGATCCCAAATTAGCTGTTGTTTTTGCCCCATTATTAATGTTATATTTTTCAGGAAATTAGACCTTCTTTTATAAGGCAGGTTACCTGCAACCGACAACTTACCTTGGCTTGGGTAAATTAAACCACAGAGTATTTTAAGAATGGTTGTTTTCCCAGCACCATTAGCCCCTAGAAAACCTACTATCTCTCCTTTTTTTATTCCAAAATTTATATTTTTTATAACCTCAATACTTTTTGTTTCTCTTTTAAAAAAATGCTTAAGTGTACCTTTTAGTCCAGGTTTTTTTGAAGAAATATCAAATGATTTTGATAAATTTTCAACTTGAATAATATTCTCTTCCATATTATTTGAAAATTCAGTTTTAATTTTGGATTCTATAAATTTTTAAAATCTAAATATATTTATTTAGTTGAATATTAAATCAATTATAAAATATCTTTTAATGAAGCAATAAGCCAAGTTATAAAATTAATCGGATTTAAAAGTTCACTGGATTTAAACTTAGGTTCGTAATTAATATTATTAACTAAGTTTAATATAAAATTAGTTTCTGAATTTTTAATTTTATTTACATCATTTTCTATTATGTTGCCTTTCTCATCAAGAATTTGAATTTCATTCTCAAAAAACCACTCATTTTTCCCATTTGATAAGTTTAAAATTACTCCAATACCTTTACCATCAGTAATTTTGAAATCACTTATAGTACATTCTGATGAGATGTTTATTGCATCAATGGTCTCTTTAGTTAATCTATCTTTCGAAAGCTCTAGATTAACCTTAACGATGTTTCCTATTTTTACTTTATCTAGGATTGTCATTTATAAGTTATTATACCTATTTAATTTTTATAATTGTGATAAAGAATTAAATATAAATTCTTATCATCATTGATTTGAGTTTTTGAGTACGGCTTCTAATATTTTTTTAATTGTTATCGCTAATATTCTTAGGAAAACAAAACTTATGCCTAGCCATCCCAATATGACTGAAATTGATAATAAGCTTGAACCAAGATCCCTTTGTAAAATTTCCTGCATTGGGTATGAAATTTTAATTATTAACTTTAATTTATATTTTTAGTTTATTCGTTTATTAAATATAAATGCTTATAAATTATTGTTATTTAACTAAGTAAAATCTAAGATTTGATGATTTGATTTAATAGGCTAGAATATATTTAAGCAAAATTTATCAAATTGGATCTCTCTTTAAATTCATATTTAGGAATTTTTTTTATCCTAGTTGGCTTTATAGTTCGTATTGATTTTAAATTTATTATTCAAAAGGATTTATAATAATTTCCTTTTTATTTAAAAAATTTATTTAACTTTTTAAAATTTTCTAAGACTTAAAAATTGTATATCAAATAAAAAATTCTTTAGTAATATTTTGATTTTAAAATTTAATTAGCTTTTATATTTTATATGATTAATAATAATCAAAACTATAGATTATTTTCATGGATAATGATCTGGAAACCTTTAACTATTTTGTTGATGATCTAATTTCTTCGGAGGTTAATTTATTGAATAATGAGCTAGATCTTCTTTTGATGCAGTATCTTTTTAATTCGATAGATCTTGACTCATTAAAGAATATGGATAGTGATGAAGAGATTAGTGCTGCATAATAGTTCTTAATTATGAAATATTTTTATGAGAAATTATGGGTTCCTTTCTTTGGTGGGATATTATCAAAGTTTGTTTTTTTAATTGAAGGTAAACAAACAAAAAGTAGAAAAAACACAAAAAACTAAACTTTAATTGAAAACTTTGAATCATTTTTATACTTATTTAATCGATAATATATTGAAAGCAACAAAACATATTCCTTTAATTAAATAATTTATGCATTGTTAAAGTATCCAAAGAAATCGTATTTAAAATTTTATGAATAACAAGCCTTTTTTAAAACCATATACTGTTCATTATAGGGATTTTCAAAATCTTAGATTAGAAAATTGTTTTTATGCATTAGATGCTTATGAAGCCAGAACATTAGCTATGGAATTTAATAAATATATAAATGCACATCCTAATAGTATTGATTTAATAAGATGCGAAAAATGATATTTAAATAGATATTTGAAAGTTTAAATACTATACACTTAAAAATTTATCAATAACTGTTTGGCTTAATTCACTTGTACGGCCACTTGCAACAATTCCTCCCCTTTGCATTGCATAATATCTACTTGCCTGTCTAACAAAGTGTAAGTGTTGTTCAACTAATAAAACTCCGATACCAGTTTCTTTAATTATAAGATTTATAGCGTTTTCAATATCTAATACTATATTTGGTTGAATTCCTTCAGTAGGTTCATCTAATAACAATAATTTTGGTTTACCTAAAAGTGCTCTAGCAATTGCAAGTTGTTGTTGTTGTCCCCCACTTAGATCACCTCCTTTCCTTGAAAGAAAGTCTTTTAAAATAGGAAATAAATCATAGATACTTGAATCAATATTTTTATTTTTAGATAAGCCTCCAGGAAGCGATTCCATTCCCAACATTAAGTTTTCTTCAACAGTCAGATAAGGTATTATTTCTCTTCCTTGAGGCACATAAGCCATTCCTTTTCTAGCTCTTTGATGTGGGGCCTTTCTATTTATATTTTCTCCAATAAAGTTTATTTCTCCTTTCTTTGCCTTTAATAGCCCTATTAATGATTTTAATAAAGTGGTTTTCCCTACTCCATTTCTACCTATTAAACAGATCATTTCTCCAGATTTAAGGTTTAAATCTACATCTCTGAGGATATGGCTTTCCCCATAATAAGTATTTAATGATTTTACTTCTAGTAGATTTTTCATTGTTATTCCTCCGGTCTTCCTAAATAAACATCAATTACCCTTTTGTCATTTTGAATAGTATCCATTGTTCCTTCACATAATACTGTTCCTTGATTTAGAACTGAAACATTACTATCAAGTCTTCTTATGAATTCCATATCGTGATCTATAACAACCACTGTATTATCTCCAGATAATGATTTTAATAAATCTGCTGTCAAATCAGTTTCCTCATCTGTAAGACCTGCAACGGGTTCATCAACGAGCATTAAATCAGGTTTTTGGCCTAGTAACATTGCTATTTCTAACCATTGTTTTTGACCATGTGATAAAGCACCAGCTTTTGAATTGATTTTTTTAGATAAGTTTATAACTTTCATTAAATGTTCTATTTCATCTAATTGATCATTTTTAATTTTTTTATTAATTAGATTTAAAGGACTTTTAGGAGTACTTACTGATATCTCAAGATTTTCTTTAACAGTTAGATTTTCAAATACTCTTGGGCTTTGAAATTTTCTTCCTACACCTAAACGTGCAATTTTATGTTCTTTTCTTCCTATTAATGATTTTCCTTTAAAAAAAACATCACCTTTAGTAGGGTTTACTTTACCTGTTATTACATCTAGAAATGTTGTTTTCCCCGCACCATTTGGACCAATTACAGCTCTTAATTCTCCTTTTTTTAAACTAAGGTTTAGATCATTTAATGCTAGAAATCCTTCAAAACTAACACTTATATTTTCTAAGCTTAATAGAGAATTAGTATTTTTATTCATTTTTTAATCCCTCCGTTTCATTTTTAATTTCTAGACTTGGGTATGTTTCGATTTTCCTTTTCAGACCAAGTTTTTGAAGCAGATTCCTTGGTCCCTCTCCTTGTACCCATCCTAAAACACCTTCTGGTAATGCTGTAACTACTAGAATAAATATTCCACCCTGAATAAACATCCAGCTTGCCGGTAAAGCTTCACTTACTAAACTTTTTGCATAATTTATTAAGACTGCTCCAAGTATTGCACCCAATAAAGTCCCTCTTCCTCCCACTGCAACCCAAATAACCATTTCTATTGAAAATGGTACTGTCATAAATTGAGGAGACACTATTCCTGATTGAACAGTGTACAAAGCACCAGATATTCCTGCTAAACCACCTGCTATAGAAAATATTATTGTTTTAAATAAGACAGGATTGTAACCTGTGAATCTGACTCTTGGTTCGTCATCTCTGATCCCTATAAGAATATTCCCAAATCTTCCTTTTACTACCCATTTTGAAAAAAACCATGCCGCAATAACTAATAAGGCTGTAAACCAAAAAAACATTCTTTGGATTGATTCTGAACCAACCATTTGTCCAAAAAGTTGAGTTACATCAGTTTTTAACCCGTTAGTACCATTAATAAGTTTTTGTTGTCCATTAAAGAAATTAAAGAATACTAAAAGAGCAGCTTGGGTAAGTATTGAAAAATACACACCTTTTATTCTGTTTCTAAAAACAAGAAATCCAAGTATTCCTGCAACTAATGCAGGTATAACCCAAATTGCAAATAAACTAAAGATTGGAGATCTAAATGGTTCCCAGAAAAAAGGTAAATTATCTACGCCATAAAGTCCAAAGAATTCTGGAATATTATTTGGAAATTCAGAAGAGCTTGTTATCTGTAGATACATTGCTGCACAGTAACCCCCAAGAGCAAAAAATATACCTTGACCAAGACTCAATAAACCAGTAAATCCCCAAATTAGATCTACACCCAAAGCAACAATAGCTAATGATAAATATCTACCAAGAAGATTCAATCTGAAAACAGGAAGAATTGATGGAGCTGCGATAATAAAAGCAATAATGATCACCCAAATAACAAAAGTTGTTTTTTTGCTTAGTTTTAAGTTTTTAAATTCCATTAACTCTCAACCATCCTTCCTTTCTGGGGGAATAAACCAGTAGGTTTGAATTGCAGGAATATTACTATTAACGCAAAAATCATAACTCTAGCCATACTGGTAGTTGCAAAGAAATTTATTGTATTTGATAGTGGTAGAGGCATATCAGGCCATATTGATAAAAGGCGACCAGCTCCAATTAAATCAGTCATTATTCCTATTCCAAAAGAGGCAAAAATTGTACCCAAGAGGTTCCCTACACCTCCTAAAACCACAACCATAAAACACCCAACTATATAATTTCCTCCAACATTAGGCCCAACCGATCCCAAAAGAGATACAGCAACTCCTGCTACACCTGCCAATCCAGAACCAATTCCAAAAGTAAGAACGTCAACTTTTTCTGTTGAAATTCCAAGACAGTCACTCATTTCTCTATTTTGAGTTACAGCTCTTATCCTCATACCCCAAGCACTTTGATTCAAAAATAAAGTTATTGCAATCACAGATATTAAAGTAATTATTATTATCATTAATCTTGTTTTTGGGAAGGTTGTTCCAAGAATTTCAACCTGACCCCTCATCCATGCTGGAGCCGTGACATCCACATTTCTTGCACTAGCTCGACTTAATTTGCTAACTGAAGATGAAATCAAATTACCGGAGAGAACTCCAACCAAAGTTGCAAATATCCATGAACTAAATTTTACATATTTAAAGTTTATAGACTCTTTTACTTTTGATGAAAATACTGATGGTAGAAATAAACCTATTATGAGACTTATTACAAGTCCTGTCCCATAAGCTAAAGGAACACTGCGGACAAACTGTTGAAGTATAAGGCTTACTCCCCATGTTGCAAGTAAAGTCTCTAATGGACTTCCATATAACTTTCTAATTACAGTTTTTTCTAAAAGTATTCCTACTACTCCACTGACAATAAATGCAAAAAAGATAGATACTATAACGTAAGCGTTGTAATAGGGTTTTAATAGTGGGAGTTTGAAAATTAATTGAGTTACATATGTTGTGTAAGCACCTAGCATCATTAATTCACCATGAGCAAGATTGATTACACCCATCAAACCAAATACAATAGCTAAGCCCAAGGCTGCTACTAGTAAAACTGATCCGATCGCTACACCGTTGAATAAACTATCAAGAAGCAATTCCAATTTTTAATAAGAAGAAAATTTAAGTGGATATAAGAAGAGGAGGCATCAAGCCTCCTCTTCTCTTTAGAAGTAAGCTTTGAAATTAAAGCTTATATCTTTCTCCTTTAGATGGATCTGTCCAGTCACATGCATAACCTTTTGAACTAGGTTCAAATTGGTTCCATGCTTGTGGGAACACAACTCCATCAGTTTCTTCAAGAATCTCGAATCCACCTTCTGGCTTGATTAAACCAATTCTTACTGTTTGAGCAAGGTGATGGTTAGGCATAACCTCAACTGGTCCTTGAGGAGCGTCGAATGTTTGTCCTACTAGTGCTTCTCTAACAGCACTGTTCTCAAATGTTCCTGCATCTTCAACTGCTTGTTTCCATAAATAAACCATGTTGTAAGCAGACTCCTGTGGATCAGCAACTACTCTGTCACTGCCATATAGAGCTTTGAAATCAGCTGCAAATTTCTTGGATTCAGGTGTATCGATAGACATCATGTAGTTCCAAGCACCATAATGGCCTTCTAAAAATTCAGGTCCAATAGTACTGATTTCTTCCTCTGCTATAGAGTAGTTCATTACATAATATCCATTACTAGGAGTGATCCCAGCATCCTGAATCTGTTTAAAGAAAGCAACGTTTTGGTCACCATTAAGTGTGTTGATAATTACTCCACCACCAGATGGCGCTAACGCTTTTTTGATCTTGGAAATAATAGGAGCAACTTCAGTATTTCCTAGAGGTAAATAATCTTCACCTACAACCTTTCCTCCAAGAGATTTAAGTTGTTCTTTGGTAATTGTATTTGATGTCCTTGGGAAAACATAGTCTGAACCAACTAAGAAAAATGGCTTTCCAGCGGCAGGAGATCTCTTAAACATAAAATCAGTTGCTGGTTCTGATTGTTGGTTTGGTGAAGCACCTGTGTAGAAAATGTTGTTTGAACATTCCTGAGCTTCATACTGAATTGGGTAGTAAAGGAATGCATCTTTTGATTCATACACAGGAAGCATTGCCTTCCTACTAGCAGATGTCCATCCACCAAATACAACTGGAACCCCATCCTGGTCGATTAATTTTTTAGATTTCTCAGCAAATGTTGGCCAGTCAGAAGCTCCATCTTCAACTATGTAATCAATTTTATAGCTTTTGCCACCAACGGTTACTCCTCCGGCAGCATTGATTTCTGCAATAGCCATTTTTTCAGTATCAACAAGAGTTGATTCAGATATAGCCATTGTTCCTGAAAGGGAATGTAAAATACCAACAGTTACTGTGTCATCGAAACTTCCGGAAGTGTCTGAACCTCCTCCGCATGAAGTAACTGAAACGGCAAGAGAGGCAGTAGCTAAACCTGCCAAAATACGCCTTGAAATTCTCATGAATTCGTTTAAATTAGGTAATTGACCCACATTGGGGGGATAAAGTAAAAGTTATAAACGAGTGGGATTTCGTTTTGTAGCGTAAGTAACATTTTGTTGAATCCAATATAAAACTTCCGATTATTTTTTTGACTTTAAATGTTTGGTATTTGACCGACTAGATACTTAATAACGTCATCAACACCACTGCCGGAACTAAGATTTGTAAAAAACCATGGTTTACCATCTCTCATCATATCTGTATCGTTTTGCATAATATTTAAATTTGCACCAACCATATCAGCTAAATCAATTTTGTTGATTAATAACAAATCAGATCTTGTAATCCCAGGACCTCCTTTTCTCGGAATTTTATCCCCAGCCGATACATCAATCACGTAAATAGATAAATCTACAAGTTCTGGACTAAAACTTGCCGCAAGATTATCTCCTCCACTTTCAACAAAAATAAAATCCAATGGATCATATTTGTTTTCAAGATCCATTACTGCATTTTTATTAAGTGAACAATCTTCTCTTATTGCAGTATGAGGACAACCACCAGTTTCTACTCCAACAATTCTTCCTTCCTCTAAAATCTTTTTCTTTATGAGAAAATTAGCATCCTCTTTTGTATAAATATCATTAGTAACAACAGCTATTTTATATTTCTTTTTAAGACCTATGCATAAACTTTCAACTAATGCTGTTTTCCCCGAGCCTACTGGGCCCGCAACTCCTACTCTTAATTTGCTGCTCATAAATTAATTTCTAAAAAGTTTTGTATATAGATCATTATGGTTTTGTTGAGCCATAGATAAGCTTATATTCCCAACATAAAGATCATTGATATTACTGTCTACAATTTCTTGGGAAACTTCTGAGATTAAATCCAACAACTCAAGTTGAATAGTTTGTGCTTTTATTGAACCCATGGGTATAAGTCTTATTGCAGCACTAAGTTGATTAGCAGTCCATGCATATATAAAATTTTCGATCATTTCTAATTTATTTATTTGAAAAGAGAAGCAGGCCCAACTCCATGCTAAAGACCAAGAGATATTTTTATTTTTTTCATATAAATATTCAAATCCAAATTCTTTAGTCAATTCAAAAAGTGATTTAGCCATTTGAGTCTGTTGATCTCTTATTTCAACAGTATCTCTAAAAGACAATAGCCATTTATCTAAACTCAATAATCTTCTTTTGTTATTTTTAACATTATTAGCAACTTTTAATTCTACAAAAATTTCAAAAAATTCTATTAAACATTTTGCTTCAATTCTAATTTGCCCAATTTTTAATTCATTTGTAATTAAATCCCTTATGTGGTCTGATTCTTCTAAATTCTTAATTTTTAAAAAACTCTCTAATCCCTCAGAATAACAAAAACCTCCCACAGGTAAACTTGGACTAATTAATAAATACTTAACTAAGTGATTTTTTTTCATGATGAAAAGCTCCTATTTCTGGAAAAAACTTTTTTTCAACTTTTGAGAAAACAACATCAAAGTTCTTAAGCAATTCCTCAATTATGTAATCACTTTTTGTTAATAAGATATTTTCATTAATCTCAATTTCCACATGTCTATTTCCAAGATGATAAGCAACTTTTATAAGCTCTATATTCTTTTTAGCAGTAATTTCTATTAAATCTTCTTTTTGCGCAATGATTTGTACAAAGAGATTTTTTTGATTTGTTCGAAGGATATCACCATCATTCAATTTCCCCTCTCTTGGTAATTGTAATTGAAGTTCTTGATTACAATCTGATTTTCTTTTTCCCCTGAAGACTCTTCTTTGATCAGAACTTAGTGTAAGGTTTAAAAAATTACCCTCATGGCAATTTTGCTTAATCCAATCAGTTACAACAATTTCTTTTTTATTACTCATAACATAATATTTTTAGTAACTTAAATAGAGTAATCAAGAAAACAATTATGGGTAAATCTTCTTGGGAAGGTAATTGTTTCTTAAATTTTTTTAATAATAAATCAAGTTCTGGGAAAGACGATAAAACAATCTTTAAATCTAAATTTACATCTCCCTATAAATTACTAAAATGCAGTTATGACCAAGAGGGCAGATGTATTTTACCTATACTTCATACGGCAGGAGGGCTTGTGGGTGGTGATTTGCTTGAATTTGAAGCAAATATTGGAATTAATTCGAAAGTTTTATTAACCACCTCTTCAGCTCAGAAAGTATATGGATCAGTTGGTAGATCAAAAATTAATCCTGAAGGGACTTTTTCCTCGCAGAAAACAAAGATAAGTATTCTTGATAATTCTCATTTAGAGTACCTCCCACAAGAAACCATTGTTTTTGCAAACGGATTATATTCTCAGGAATTTAATATAAACATTTCTGATAACTCTAGTCTTTTATTTACAGATTTAATAAGACTTGGAAGATCTTCTGCAGGTGAATCAATTGAGAGCGGCGTTTTTAGATCAAAATTAGAGATTATGAGGAATGGAAATTTATGTGATGATTGGGAATTTGTAGATCAAATTGAATTAAATAAATTTAGTTTTGAAGCTAAAAGTGGAATGGATTATAAGCCAGTTTTTGGTTCTTTAATTTGGATATGTGAAAAAGAATTTCCTAAAACAAAAATAAGTTACTTAAAAGAAAAAATAAAAATAATTTTTAAAGAATATGATAATTATTTGTCTTTAGGAACTTTAGAAAATGGGTTATCAATAAGATTCTTAGGTACTTCATCACAAGATGCAAGAAAATGTTTTTTTTCTATTTGGACACAAATAAGAACTGTTTGTGGGTTTTGTAAGCCAGAATATCAAGGTGTATGGCCTTTGCAAGATCTTTAAATTACTAATTATGTTCATTTAGAACTTTTTTAAAGACAATTTTTAGATTAATTTTTTATTTATGCATCTTTCACCTCAAGAAAAAGATAAACTATTAATTTTTTCAGCTGCACAACTAGCTGAAAGAAGACTCAATAGGGGTCTAAAACTTAATTATCCGGAAACAGTTGCTTTCTTAAGCTTTCAAGTTTTAGAGGGTGCAAGAGATGGCAAAAGTGTTAGTCAATTAATGTCTGAAGGGACAACTTGGCTTAGTAAAAAACAAGTAATGGATGGCATCCCTGAAATAGTCGATGAAGTTCAAGTTGAGGCTGTCTTTCCAGATGGTACTAAATTGGTAACTATTCACAATCCTATTAATTAACTATGGAATATTTAATACCAGGAGAAATAATTACTGAAGATGGTGATATTGAATTAAATTCTGGTAAGGATGTCATTAGTATTTATGTCTCTAACTCTGGGGATAGACCTATTCAGGTTGGATCTCATTATCATTTTTTTGAAACTAATAAAGCTTTATTTTTTAAAAGAGAAATTACAATTGGTATGCGTCTAGATATTCCTGCAGGAACTGCTATTAGATTTGAACCCGGAGATACTACAGAAGTAAAACTCGTACCCTATTCAGGATACAGAAATGCCTTTGGTTTTAATGCTTTAATTAATGGCTCTTTAGGTTCTTAAATATTATGTCTTATAAAATTAATAGAAAAACTTATGCTCAAACATATGGACCTACAAAGGGAGATAGAGTAAGACTTGCAGATACAGAATTAATAATTGAAGTTGAAAAGGATTTCACAATTTATGGAGATGAAGTTAAATTTGGAGGTGGTAAGGTTATCAGAGATGGTATGGGGCAGTCTCAAGTAACCAGAGATGATGGAGCCGTTGATACAGTAATAACAAATGCTTTGATAGTTGATTGGTGGGGAATAGTAAAAGCTGATGTTGGATTAAAAGATGGAAAAATTTATGAAATTGGTAAAGCTGGAAATCCAGATATACAAGATAATATAAATATTATTATTGGCTCTTCTACTGAAGTAATAGCTGGTGAAGGACAAATTCTTACTGCAGGATCTATAGATACACATATACATTTTATTTGTCCTCAACAAATAGAAACTGCATTGGCTTCTGGCGTTACAACAATGTTAGGAGGAGGAACAGGACCAGCTACCGGAACAAATGCTACTACCTGTACTCCAGGTGCTTTTCATATATCTCGTATGCTTCAATCTGCCGAAGCATTCCCTG
>QCSX01000014.1 GCA_003209065.1 Prochlorococcus sp. AG-670-N10 | reverse complement strand
TACAAGAGAACATTTCACCTTTGTTAAATGAAACGACCAATCAATTATTTCATTTTCGCTATTAATTTCTATACACAAACTAATAGCATCATTTATTTCGTTTGTCTTAAATTTTGCAGAATTACATATTTCATCACTAAGGTAGTTTTGCCATTTGTCTAGTAAGGGGAATGATTCAAATCTATCAAAGAATATTTGTAAGGATTTCTTATTGCTCAGATCTAATCTTTCAGCAATTGTATTGGTATGTAGCCAGAGTTTATATGTGTTGTTTTTATTTTTTTCTATTTGTAAAATTGGCAGAATTGGTGAATTTTCTTTATTCCAACTTTTGAACATATATGAATTCTTTGTTGATAGATCAACTCTTGGTTGTTGATTTCCAACAGTAAGCTTTGGTTTTTGAAAGTTATCAATTCTATGTATATTGCTTTTAGATAATACAAATTCTGTGTCTAGCTTTTCGTCATTATTTAATTTTAATTCCTTTATGACATGACCAATACCTTCTTGTTGGGCAATTGGGAATAAGTCAATTTCAATTTTTACTATATTTTTATTATCAGAATTATATTTATATTTTTCATCTTTTTTTGGGAGTTTTATTTTAGCTAGAATTCTGTCATCTATAGGTATTCCATATACTTCGTCCTTAATTATTTCCACTTTTGCCAACAATATTTGATTAGTTCGTTCAAGTATGCAGTCAACAACTCCTTCTGGTGATCTTCTTCTTACACCTTCTTTGATTATTCTTACTAAAACTTTATCTCCATTCCAGGCATAGTTAAGTAAATTTTCTTTTATGTAAATATCTTCATTGTTATTTTCTCTAACTGCGAAGCAATAACCTTTGCTGCTGCATCTAATTTTAGCAACTAAATGATTACTCTCTTTGACGTTGAAATATTCATTATCTTTATTTTTATTTATTATTTCAAGTTCTTCTAATGCTCGCAATGCTATATCTAATTTACCCTTATCTGATTTTTTTGTTAATTTTAATAACCTGCATAATTTTTTATATTCCAAGCCTTCTTCCTGGTTTAAATTTTCAATTATTGAAGAAGTTGAAAACATAATGATCTTAAATTTTTATTTAATATATAAAAATATATTTATATTATATCTTTCTTTCTAATCAAAATACGATTTAATATTTCATTAATTATTATCATTTTCATTTGAAGTAAATGAATTTATGAAGAGTTTCATACCTAGAATAAAAAAAGTTACTGATGCTATCGACTTTAAAATAATTTCAGGTACAAAATTGGATATTGATCCACCTGCTAATGCACCTACTAAACTTGCTAATACAAGAGCAGTTGAAGAACCTAAAAATACCGCTAAAGGTTTATTGGTTGTACCACTCATTGTTAACGTTGCTAATTGAGTTTTGTCACCTAGTTCCGCAATAAATATTGTTATGAATGTCGATAGTAGTAAACTTAAAATCATTTATAGAAAGGTTTTTAAAATGTCATAAGCTAAAAATATACTTATAATTATCATTAACAATCCTGTAAAAAGAGCAAATTTGTTTGGTGCTATTTTATTTGATAACCATTTACCAATTAATACCCCTACTAGGCTTGAACTTATTAATGCTATTGAACTTCCAATAAAAACGATAACTGGTTTTCCTGATTCTGCAGATAAGATTAGGGTCGCTATTTGTGTTTTATCTCCCAATTCAGCTATAAAAATAGTAGTAAAAGTTGTAAAAAAAATAGATGAAAAAGTCTTTTCAACATTTTTATCTTCTTTTTCTAAGTTAATATTCATTTTTTGAAACAGCCGATTTAAAGGCCTTCAATTGTTCACTTTTTCTTCCATAAATAGAAGATATATGTTGTGTACAACATTCAATTAGGAATTTATCACCATCTTTTAAATACTCTTTGAATGATGAAGAAAATTCACTTACACGACAAAAATGTGGTCTTGATTCATAAATCATGCATTTTCTGTTTGATTTATCGAGATATTTGCACCAACCATCTTTTCTTTTCATGGAATTTATTAATCTTATATCTGTATTACTCAGTACCCCTGATAGATCATCTCTATCAGATAAATCTAATCGACAACACGCCCCACAATTTTCTATACAACTCCATGACTTCATAATTTAATTCAATCTTGTAACGTATTGGTACAGTTGAAAGGTTTATTTGTAAAAATAGTATCACATCATATAATCAATCACATGGCAACCCTTATACCTTTAGCTGTCGTTGCATTAGCTGGGCCAGCGATAATAGCGCTTGTATTTTTTCGCAAATAAAAAATATTCTTTAATTCTTAGTGACTAACCTTGAGGGTGTTTATTGGGACTTAGATGGAACAATTGCAAATACTGAATTAGAGGCTCATTTACCAGCTTTCAATTTCGCATTTATTGATTTTAATCTTAATTGGAATTGGGACAGATCTACATACTTAGATCTATTAAAAATAAATGGAGGTAAAAATAGAATTTCTTATTATTCAAAATTAATAAATAAACCTTTGAATAATGAAAAAGTAAAGAGAATTCATGAACAAAAACAATATCATTATATTAAATATGTAAAAGAAAATAATGTCATATCACTTAAAACGGGTGTTAATAGATTAATTGAAGAATTACAAGAAAAAAAAGTAAGACAATTTATAGTAACTTCAAGTTCTAAGAAGCAAGCCAAATTAATAACTAATCAATTATTTAAAAAATTTAATCCATTTGAATTTATCATTTCAAGTGATGATGTTCAATTTCATAAACCAAGCCCTTTACCTTACTTAAAAGCGATTAAATTAAGTGGTATAAAATTCAATAGATCAATAGTTTTCGAAGATTCTGTTCCTGGACTTAGATCATCTTTAGCCGCTGGACTACCTACTATTTATGTTCCTTCAAATATACCCACATTTATTGATAAGGATATAAATTTAGACTGTTTTGTAGATAATCTTGGTAATGAAATTTGTAAGTCAAATGTTATTAAAGGACCTAAACTAGATAGTGATTATGTTGATTGTGCTTATTTGGAAAAATATTTAATGACAATTTAAAATGCAAAAAACAAAATTCTCAAAGATTAATGATCGATTTAGTAATTTATTGTTTGGTTTTTTAAGCTCCTCTTGGAAATCGAAATCTATTAATATTCTTTCTGTACTGACAGGTTATTTTTTATTTGCAAATTTTGTTACTAAATTTATTTCTGAAGGTAGAAATGAATTAATTATGGTACCTATTATAATATTTGTTCTTGAGCTTTTAATAAGAATAAGACCATCTGAAAGTTCTAGTTTATTTAACTTTTGGTCAATAGTTGATAAAGCTAGAATTGGAGCAACATATGCTGTAATACTTGAAGCTTTCAAACTAGGTTCATGATCAAATTAGTCTTCGCTATCATTCTCCTCATCAATTGGATACACAAACCCTTGAGCTTTACCTGTTAAAACAGATTTACCTAGTGATATCGCCTTTTGAGCAGCTGATGCTGCTTTTCCTTTCCAAACAGCATGTCGATGATTTCTCTTGCTCTTTGATTTTTTCTTCTTTGGGACAGCCATACTAATTTCTTAAATCCATATATTAATATAACCTTTCAGTGGTTATCTCTCAAAATTTTGGGTATATTTGTTTTAAATAATGCAATTCTTAACTTGAGCTTTTAAGATTAACTTATTATATTATATCGATGATTAGTGTTCTTTAAATCAAATTTTACGTATTCAGATTCTAATAAAAGCTATTCTGATATCTTATTAGAATTAGATTCGGGAAACATACAATCGATATATTTCTATCCACGAAAGAGAGAAATAGATGTTCTGTATAAGAATGGGAATAAAGAAAAAGTACCTATACTTTATAATGATCAACTAATAATTGAAAAAGCATCTGAAAATAATGTTGAACTTACCATTAATAATAGTCGTAAAGAGTCTTTAACAGCCAATTCATTTGCATCAGTGGGACTTTTTTTGATTTTTATAATCGCCATAGTTTTAATTTTAAGAAGCACCTCAAAACTTGCCTCAAGAGCTTTAGGTTTTGGTAAAAATAAATCCAAATTTATTACTATTGATGATGTAGATACACGCTTTGATGATGTTGCTGGAGTTCCTGAAGCTGCGGAAGAATTAAAAGAAGTCATAAAATTTCTTAATGAACCAAAGAAATTTACAGATCTTGGGGCAAAAGTACCTAAGGGGGTTTTATTAATTGGTCCTCCAGGTACTGGTAAAACATTATTAGCTAAAGCTATTGCAGGTGAGTCAGGAGTCCCTTTCCTATCTATTGCTGCTTCTGAGTTTGTTGAACTATTTGTTGGTGTTGGTGCAAGTAGAGTTCGAGACTTATTTGAAAAAGCAAAAGAAAAGTCTCCTTGCATTATATTTATTGATGAAATCGACTCTATTGGAAGACAAAGAGGTTCTGGTATCGGAGGGGGTAATGATGAAAGAGAACAAACCCTTAATCAGCTATTAACAGAATTAGATGGTTTTGCGGATAATTCTGGAATAATTGTTATTGCTGCTACGAATAGGCCAGATATACTAGACACAGCTCTTCTCAGGCCTGGTCGATTCGATAGAAAAATTGAAGTGTTGTTGCCTGATTTAGATGGGAGAAAAAAAATACTTTCAGTTCATTCCTTATCGAAACCTCTTTCAAAAAATGTAGATTTGGCATATTGGGCTACAAGAACAGTAGGTTTTTCTGGAGCTGACTTAGCAAATTTAATGAATGAAAGTGCTATACATTGCGCTAGAGATGAATCTAAATTAATTAGTGATATCCATATAGATAATGCTTTAGATAAGATTACTCTTGGTCTTCGCACTTCTATTATTTCTTCTCAAAATATGAAAAAGATTATTGCATATAACGAAGTTGGACGTGCAATTGTTTCTGCTGTTAGAAATGGTATTGATTCAGTAGATAAAATAACAATTCTTCCGAGATCTGGTTATGTGGGAGGATATACCAAATTTAATCCAGACGAAGATATCGTTTCAAGTGGATTAATTTCAAAGAAGGTATTGTTATCTAAAATTGAAATTGCATTGGCAGGGAGAGCTGCTGAAACAATCGTATACGGGAAAAATGAAATTACTCAATGTTCAATTAATGATATATCTTATGCAACAAGCGTAGTAAGAGAGATGGTTACTAAGTATGGATTTTCTATTATAGGTCCTCTATCTCTTGAAAATAGTAGTGAAATATCAATTGGAGATGGTTTTGTAAGGAATAATTCAACAATAGCTGATAATACTTGCTTCAAAATTGATAATGAAATTATCAATATTTCAAAAATTTCTCTAAATAATGCCATAAATATTATCCGTAATAACCGAATTTTATTAGAAAAATTGGTTGAAATATTAATAATTAAAGAAACTCTAGAGAATAATGTATTTAAAAAAATATCTTTTGATTTATTAAAAGTGTGATTTAATACATTTAAACAACATAATAAGTTTTCATTGATAATAAAATTTAGCAAAATAAGACTATCAATAATCTTTTTAATAGCAATTTTTTTTCCATTAGTTCAAAAGCAATGGTTAAATTTATATTTGTTTGATATTAATAATTTTACTATTTATAAACTTTTATATTATTTAAGCGGAATAATTGTTCCGATTCTTGTAATTATTAATTCATTAAATAAGTTTACTTATTATAAATTTAATTATCATAATAAAAATAATAGTAATGACGCTAATGGGAAATTATTATTCTTAATAACCTTAATTGTATTATCTACTCTCTCAATTCTTGTATCACATTATATTTTTATAAATTTAAATATTTTCTTAGATTTATTTATTGATAATAATGAATATCTAGTTCAATTAGATAATATTTATATCTTTTTTGTAGTTATTATTGCAGCTTTTTTAATTTTAGAAAAAACTAAATTTCTTATAAAAAAAATAACTTTATTAAATTTCTTTATATTTTCTATTATTTCATGGTACTCACAAATTAATAATTTGTTTTTAGATGATATTGTTCTATTTAATATTTTTAAATTTGGAAATGTAAACTTCATAAATATAACGTTACTATTAGCTATCGAAACGGTATTTTACTTATGGTCATATATTTCTTATGGATCTTATTTAAGTGACTGGAACGTTCCAAAACCATATAAAAATGATGTTTTATCGATATTTTATATTTTTATAGTTTACTTTTTGATAATATTATATTATTCAATACTTTTTAAATAATAAAGTATTGAATAAATTATTTTTTAAGCTCAAAGAGCAGAGAAGTACTCTTTACTTCCTTTTGGATCCTCTAGCATTGTTTTCTCTCCTGGAGTCCAATTCGCAGGGCAGACCTCATCAGGATTTGCTGCAACGTACTGATAACCCTGAAGAATTCTTAATGTTTCTTCAACATTTCTTCCTACAGGTGCTTTATTTACGGTTGTGTGCATTACAATTCCTTCTGGATTGATAAGAAATAATCCCCTGTCAGCTTCTCCATCTTCATTAAGTACATTGTAAGCTTGGCAAATTTCTCTTTTCAAATCAGATACCAAAGGATAATTAATATCACCTATACCCCCTTCATTTCTTGGTGTTTGTATCCATGCTAAGTGACAATGTTTACTATCTACAGATACTCCAAGGACTTCAGTATTTAAGTCTGAGAATTTATTAAATTCATCACTGAAGGCTGTAATTTCTGTTGGACAAACAAAAGTAAAGTCTAATGGATAGAAAAACAAGACAACCCACTTTCCTTTATAGCTTGAAAGGGTAATATCTTTAAATTCTTGATCATAAACTGCCGTTGCAGTGAAATCAGGTGCTTCTTGACCAACTCTTAAACTCATGGAATTTCTAATCCTGTTTTGAAAAAAATTAAGGCCTTATTTACCTTACTTTTTATTATAATTTTAACGTTTATAATATAGCAAGTAATTCTTTAATATGAATTTATGAAATGGCATCATTCCCTAACAAGGAAATTTACAATAATGAATTATTCAAAATTAATAAAAAATCTTAAAAGAGAATTGATTAAGTACCCAATAAAAAGGGATAGTGATAAGAAATGAAATCAATAAATAAATTTAAATTAATAAACATTTATTAATTTAAATTGCTTATTTAAATCTATTGAGCAAAAACTTATTTAGTGAACATAATAAATATGGGAAATTACATAGAAAGGCTTAAAGCAAAACTCAAAATTAAAAAAATTGATCGTGATCAACCAATCAGTGCTTGGTTGTTTGTAACGATACTAAATGTTGTCGGTTTTGCGGGATACTTTTATTTAAAAATAAATGATATACATTTAGGGAAGTGATTTCATTACCTAATTTTTTTTTTAATTGATCTACAAAAATTTTTATATCTTTCTATTCTAGTTAAATCGGGTAATGTCCAAATTAATTCCTTATTAAATAAAGGATCATACCATTCTTTAAATTCTTCACTTATTGAATTTCTATTTGATTTGGAAATTTTTTTTGATCTTTTCTTTAAATGTGTCTTAATTACAATTAAGTTCGTATTGATATATTCCCTCATTAAAATTATTTGACTTTTTTAAATTTAACATTAAATAGGTTAATTAAACTAGATAGAAAATGTTAAACGTTCTGAATGGCTTGAAATAAGCCGAATGAATACCCTCCTATTAAAATCCAACCTAAAACACTTGATATTATGGTTGATCTTCTGTTATGTCTTCGTAATGCATTTTCGATCATCTCATTTACTTCCTCTCTAGATATGTAATCTTGTGTTCTTTTTTTATCCATAATAGTTTTACTTTAATTTAAACGAAAATGAATAGTATTGTGTTTTCGATTTTAATAAAGATATTTAACAAAAAATTTTATACTTTGTTAATTATCATTGTTATAAATTGATTAAACTTAAAAATTTATTCTGTAAAATTATCTTATATACAATATCCACAAATATAAATTTTTTTACTGTTATATTTATTTAAAATATATTCTATATTTAAACAGAATGAATGTTAATGATTCCTCAGTTCTAGAAATAATTAATGACCTTATTGCTTCAGATAGATTAAATAAAATTCAAAAACTTCAATTAGTTGAATTAGTATCTATTTCCAAAAGTATTGCTGAATTAAAAGATAATATGAATTGGGAAAAATATTAATACAAATATTAAAAAAACATAAAGAATTAATGTGTTTTAAATCCATGTAAATATGATAATAAAAAATATTTGCTAAATATTAAATGGCTTCAAATAAATTAGAAAAAAAAAAGGAATTTAAAAATAATTCTTTAGAATCAATTAAAAATTCTAATAATTGTAAGATAAGTGAAGCTAGTAATGAGATAATGTTGGATAGAATTTATAATGGTAGTAGAATTGAATTCCCTTTCTCACAATAATTACAAGATATTATTAGTAAAGTCTTTATAGATATTAATTAGAAATTTATTTAATGTTGTTGACTTAACCAATAATAAAATTATGGAGAACTTATATATATATTTTAAATATGGCCAGATAAACCTTATTCTCTTTTATTCATTTGATAAATCTATGTAGATAAGTAAATTTTAATTTAAAGATTTTAAAAAGTCTTTTTTAGAATATTTAGAAGTCTTGTTCTTTTAACATAATTTTCTTCTTCCCATATATAAGTTTCTTCATCATTATTTATTGGCTTCGATTCATAAGCTAAATACCATAGAAGAAATCCAATTGGAATTATTAAAATTTGCATTAAAATTACATTGACTTAAATCTAATATAGTGCAACACTTATAATATGCAAGTGTCACAATAAATTATTTTATGCCCTCTCAAAGAAAAAGAATTGGGTTTTTACCACGAGTAGAAGTTCAAATCTTAATAGATCAAATTTGTAAAAATAATAAATTAAGTCAATCAAAAGTTACTGGGATTTTAGTTGAAGAAGCACTTAGTTCTAGAGGTGTATTAAGTAATTCAATAGAGAATAGATCATATAAATTCAATTATAATATTAATGAATCTCTTCTTAGTAGTAATAATTGTTTTAACAACGATAAAAATAAAGATAACTTACATCTCAATTTAGATGTAAGTTATATGAAGGAGGAAGTTCAAATGATTAATGACTTTATTGAGTTTAAATTTTTTAAGAATATAATGAATAAAAATAAAAAGAAAAATCAGACAAACGTGTGACACTTCTGTGAAAATGTCTCGAGCGTGACTTGAACACGCGACCTGTGGGCTATGAATCCACCGCTCTAACCAGCTGAGCTACCGAGACTTATTTTTATTTTAAATCATGACTAGTCTTAATTAGCATTTTGATAATTAATTTGTTTATAAGCCTCATAAATTGCTATTCCACAAGCAACGGATAAATTTAAACTCCTAACCCCTTTTTTATCATTATTTGATAATTCTAAATTAGGCATAAAAATAGATATTAATGAATCACAACCATTAATGATATTTTCAGGTAATCCTGAATCTTCTCTTCCAAATAATAAAATATCTTCTTCTAAGAATCTAAAGTTTTTCAAATATATCCCATTTTTTTTACTAAAAGCTATGATTCTTTTTTCTTTTTTAGATTCTTTAAAAATTCTATAATTAGGATAATTATTTAATTTAACTAGAGGCCAATAATCTAGACCAGCTCTTTTTAAATATTTGTCCTCTAATTTATAACCTAAAGGCTCAATTAAATTTAATGTTATGTCAAAAGCCGCACAGGTTCTTGCTATACTCCCAGTATTTTGAGGAATTCTTGGTTCAAAAAGTGAAATTTCCAAATTCTAAGAAGGTATTTCAAAACTTATATTATCTAATTTTATTGCTCTTCCATTAATTGTTAACCAACTCTCTCCTGAAATTCTTGTTATTCTTTTTTGAAGATCTCCAAGTCTGTCAATATATTTATTGCCAATTTCATATTCTGAAACTAAACTCCATCCTACTTGCTCTCCAACAATTAAGGTTGTTTTTACCCTCATTTTCAAAAGATCTAAAAGTAAATAAATTTTGTTATGCCATTCATCATCATTTTTATTAATGCTCTCCATTATAAAACCTCCTATCGAATCAATTAATATAGGACCTTTCTCACTTTTTAAAGCACTAATTAGATTATTGGTCTCGATTAATTCCCAATGATTAGGCCTTCTTTTACGATGAAGAAGAATCTTTTTTTGCCAATTTACATCACCAGGTCTTGGTTCTGACAACGCTATATAAGTTAACTTTTTAATGTTTCTACCTAAATATTCTGCAAATTCACTTTTCCCACTTTTTGTACCACCAGTTATAAATATAATTTCAGAGGAACTATTGAGATTGATTTCCATAAATAAATGTTATTTAGAGAAATACCACCATGTTGCTAGAGGTATTATTGTAGCCGCAACTAACAAGCCAATAACAATATAAGTAGCTGTTGAACTCTCACTATCTTCAGCTCTCATAGTATTAAAATTAGGATCAACTACTGGATTATCAATTGAAGAAGGTTGACTTTTTTCGTAATTAATAATTGTTTTTTGTTGACCAACCATAAAAAGGTCACCAATATTATTCCAACCTAATGCATAACTTTTTATTGGGAGAGCAATGAAAAGAAAACCTATTATTGCAATTGAAAAAAAGGATTTATAAAAATACTTGGTCATTTTGGTTTTAGTTCAATTATATAATAATAAAGTATAAGTCTAAGTTTCTTTCATATAAAATTCCAATATAATTATTGATAGTAATTATTAAGCTTAATCTCTGATCTATGTATGAATTTCGATGGTAAAACTTTAATTATTATTGGCTCTATACTTTTTTGCTTTCAATTAGGAAATTATTTTTCAATAGATACAATATCTCCAGCACTTGAAAGGGCACAAGTTTTATCGGCTGTATCATCGGTAATAATTGTTTTAATAGGATTTTTATTTAAACAATTCAATTCAAATCTGGGTGAGAGAGTTCAATTAAAAGGAAATAATAACTTTGTATTAGATCCAGAAATACCTTTGGAAATTTTAGATGAACTGGCATGGGGTTCAGAGGCAATATTAACATCAACTGCTGCGGCAACAATATTAATTCACAATAATGGTAAAAATATATTAAAAAGAGGTATTACCTCTAATGATTTATTTAAACCAGGTGAAACTTGTTTGAGATCTATAAAAGATATGAAATTAATTTCTCTAAGTAATACAAAATTTTACCCTGGAAGAGATGAATTTTACAGCTTTTGCCCAAATGTTCCCTCTATCATAATAATTCCAGTTAATAATAAATCATTTATTCTAATAGGTGGATGGAGTTATAAATGTTTTACAAAGTCAGATGAAAAGTGGATTAATAATTGGGCCAAAAAATTAAATAATCTATTTTTGAAAAATAGTTTTTAAAAATAGATTATAGATCGAACTTTCTCTTCTCCTGATCTGAAACTTACAGATTTTGTTTCAATATTATAGTAGGCATTTTCTGAGTTAACTTCATATCCAGTTGCATTATTTTTGTCATTAACTATATATTGTACCGGATTAAAAAATTTAATAATATTATTAGTTTTATTTAGAATTGCCTTATTTGAACTTAAAGTAATAAAGTTATTTTCAAATTTTACATTTCCAACTAATAAAAATTCAGAATTTTCAGTATTCCATGTGAAACTGTTTGAATATAATTTATCTTCCTGCTTAATAAGTGATTTAACTATTACATTACCATTTAATTCTAGTAGTTTATTATTATTAGATAATTTTGAATTGTCTGAAATAATTATATATTCACTTTGATTATTCTTGTATAAATATATTTTAGTTTCTTTTAGGTTAAATGTATTTTTATCTTTATCATAACTTGAATAAGGGCTCTTAATCGATAGCAATTTATTACCTTCATTAGAGAAGATATTCATATTTAGGCTATTAATACTTTGACTTATTGTTTTATCATCTATTTCAATCGTCTTACATCCTGCTATTAATATTGCTATCAAGAATAAATATTTACATAATCTATTCATAATCAAGTTTATCTATAATTGGTTTTGGGACTGGTAAGTTAGAATTATGTTTTAATAATCCCCATTTTAATAGGTCATTCCATGATTTCTCATCATCATGCATAGCTCCTAATTGATTATCAATTTTTAATGATAAATCAGGTAGTAATGGTAATAATAATAAGCCTATTATCCTTGTACTTTCTAATACATTATAAATAATATTACTAACTATTGAATTATTATTCTTTTCTTTAATTAAAGTCCAGGGTTGTTTCTCATTAAGATATAAATTTGTTTTAATTGCAAGATTGAGTATTTCATTAGCTGCTTTATCTATTTCGAAGGAATTAAAATGTTCTAAATAATTCTCGACCGTTTCTTTCGATAATAATTCTAACGTATTGTCAATATTATGTTCCTCTTTCTTTGGAACTTGATTATCAAACCATTTTCTAGACATAGAAGATGTTCTATTTAATAAATTTCCAATAGTGTTAGCTAAATCATTATTAATAATGTCTACAAATCTTTTATCTTGAAAGTCACCATCGCTACCCAATGAAATATCCTTTAGTAGATACCATTTAACAGCTTCTTTACCGTATTTAGTTAATAGTAGATTTGGATCCAATACATTACCTAAGCTTTTACCCATTTTATGCCCTTCCCTAGTTAGAAAACCATGACCAAAGACTTTCTTAGGGACTTTCATACCAGCAGAAAGAAGCATTGCAGGCCAATAGACTGCATGGAACCTAAGAATATCTTTACCTATTAAATGTATATCAGCAGGCCAGCCATTATTAATTGATTCTTCCAATGATGGGTTATCTCTGTTTTGACTTATCGCACTAACGTAGCCAAGTAAAGCATCAAACCATACATAAAAAGTATGATCATTAGTATCAGGGACTGCTATTCCCCAAGATAAATTTGTTCTCGATATCGAGAAGTCCTTTAACCCTTTAGTTACAAAATTGATAATTTCATTTCTTCTTTCTTTTGGTTGAATAAATGAAGGATTATTAATTAGATCCTCTATTTGTGATTGATATTTGGATAATCTAAAAAAAAGATTTTCTTCATTTTTCCACTCTAAATCTTTTTTATGAATTGGACATTTATGTGTTGATGAATTTTCTGGATTATCTTTGAATTCCTCACAACCAACGCAATACCAACCTTTCTGAACTCCCATGTAAATATCATCAGATTTTTTTACTCTGTTATAAAATTCTCTAACTATATATTCATGTTGTTGAGAACTTGTTCTTACAAATTTGTTATGTGTAATGTCCCAATCTTTCCAATTTTGGATAAAAATATTTGAAATTTCATCGCAATGAGATTGCGGATCCACTCCCTTATTATTGGCAGTTCTTTGAATTTTTAAACCATGTTCATCCACGCCTGTAATAAAAATTACATCTTCGCCAGAGAGTCTCTTATATCTTGCTATCGAGTCACAAATTAATGTTGTATAAATACTTCCAAGATGTGGTTTATCATTCACATAATATAATGGGGTAGTAATTACGAAACTCATAATATCCTTTTTTTTATATTAACAAATATAATTTCGACAATAGAATAGTGGTGTTAATTTTTATTTAGTGAATAAATTCAAGAAGAAAGTTATCATTTTTATTATATTTGACTTTGTATATTTTGTTAGTATATGTGTCTATAGAAATGAATAATACAATTAAGAGTTCTAAGCAATATTTTGGAAAATAGACTAAAGCTATACTTTTCTTATTATTAATCCATTTAATAAATATTATTTTATAATTTGTTTTATTTTCATTATCAAAGAATATATTTAAAAAATATAACTTATCATTTTTATAAATAGTATTATTTTCTAATTGCTTAACTTTTGATAAATCTATTATTTCATTAATCTTATTTATATTTAGTTGTTCAACTTTAGTAAGTTTATTATAGACTTGTCTTTGAACAATTAAATCTAAATATCTTCTTAGCGGAGAAGTACATTGAGTGTACTTTGTAAGACCCAAAGATTCATGTTTGTTAGGCTTAGTAGTAATATAACTTTTACCCATATATTGTTTTAATATTGAAAACTTTATATCACTATCTTTATATTTTTCTAATATCTCGGTTGCATTACAATTTATTTTTTGAGTTCTGTAGGGAGTAGCTATATTATTTTCGAATAAATATAAACTAGTAACATAACCCATTAATATCATTGATTCAGATACGATAAACTGCGAAATACTTTTTTGTATGTGATTGATTTCGACTTCACCATTAATAATGTTAATTTTATAATTTGGCATATCAAAAACAATTGCTCCTTGTGTTTTACGATAATTAATACTTTTAAGTAATAAGTTTTTTATTTCAATTATTTCAAGTTCTTCTTTAGGTTCTAAATCTATAATTTCTTCTGCATCTTCATAAGTTAATTGATATTTTGGTTTAATTTTTGCCTCTATTATTTCATATTTATTTATTGAACCATTTTCATTAAAAATAATTGAGGCACTTATAGTGTTTGAGATTTTATTTTGATTTAAATTTGCCTTATCAATTATTTCATATGGCAACATTGGTACATATTGATCAACTAAATACAAGCTGCTACTTCTATTTCTTGCATCAATATCTATTTTTGAATCTATTAAAAATAATTTGCATGGATTACTAATATGAATCCATAGTTTTTTTATGTTTCCTTCAATGAATTCTAATGAAATTGCATCATCTACCTCTTTAGGTTTATTTGAATCAATGATGAAAGTTTTTAAATTTGTTAAATCTCTCAAATAATTAAAATATTATTTTGAAACTACTGGTTTTAGAATTATCCTTCTGGATTAACGAATGGCAAAAAGGCAATAATTCTAGCTCTTTTAACAGCCAATGTGAGATCTCTTTGTTGCTTAGATGTTAATCCAGTCATTCTTCTTGGTAATATTTTCCCTCTTTCAGTTATGAATTTTTTAAGCAGCTCAACGTCTTTATAATCTATTGGATCACCTGGTTTAATTGGAGATAATTGTTTTTTAAAAATTGAATTTGGCATTGTTTTTAATTTTTATTTAATTTCTTTATGAATAGTCATTTTATTTAAATGAGGATTAAACTTTTTAAGTTCTAATCTTTCAGTAGTATTCCTTTTGTTTTTTTCAGTTGTATATCTTGAAATACCATTAGATCTTCTAGGTTCTGAACTTGTTCTAGCTTCAGTACATTCTAAGGTTACTACAACTCTCGTACCTTTTTTCGCCATTTTAATTAATACGTTGATGTATAATTTTCTATTGTACAACTTTAAGAAACTATTTTGAATAATTACTTTTCTTTTAGTATCATTAGACAAAAATTATAAATGAAGGTTTCTCAAAATTGGTTGAAATCCCTAGTTGAAATAAATACTACACCAAATGATTTATCTGAAAAGTTATCAATAGGAGGATTCGAAGTTGAATCTCTTATAAATTGCTCAGAAAATGTTAAAGGTATAGTTCTTGGAAAAGTTATATCAGTAAATAAACTTGAAAATTCTGATAAATTATTTATATGTAATGTGGATATTGGAAGTACAAATAATTTACAAATAATTTGTGGAGCTAAAAATGTAAAAGAAAATATATATGTTTATGTTGCTACTGTTGGAGCCAATTTAACCTCGATTAATTTAACTATTAAAAGAAGTGAAATAAGGGGAGTTATGAGCGAAGGAATGCTTTGTTCATTAGTTGAATTAGGTATTGAAGAGACTAGTGAAGGAATTGCTATTATTAATGATAAATTAGCTTCAAAACATAAATTAGGTACACCAGGAGCCGTTTTACTTGATTTAAACGATTACGTATATGATTTAGCTATTACAGCAAATAGACCTGATGGGATGTCTGTAGTTGGCATTGCAAGAGAAATATCTGCTCTTTTGGAAACAAAATTGACCCTTCCAGAATTAAAAAATATATACAAGGTTAATGTATATAAAAACTTTAATCTCTGCTCTGATGCAATTACAAAAAAATGTATCTATTCTATAAGTCGAATTGATTTAGTTAATGGTAGGGAATTATCCCCACAATGGATTAAGGATCGTTTAGATAAATCAGGAATAAAATCGATTAATCTTTTGGTAGACATAACCAACTATATACTTTTAGAACAAGGACAACCATTACACGCATTTGATAAGGATAAATTAACGAATTTAATTGGCAGAGAGGTTTTACCTGGAGATTTTTCTGTTAGAAAAGCAAAGAGTAATGAAAAACTTTTGTGTTTAAATGGGGAAAATTATAACTTAAATGAAAAAATAACTATTGTCGCTTGTGACGATAGACCTGTTGCTATAGCTGGTGTAATAGGTGGTTTAGAAACGGCTGTTAACGAGAATACTTCTTCAATTTATCTTGAAGGAGCAGTTTTTAATCCAGTATCTATAAGAAAATCTTCAAAAGAAATTGGAATTAGAACAGAATCTAGCAGTAGATATGAAAAAGGGATTTCTTCTAAAAATACATTAGATTCAGTTATCCGAGCTATTAATATTCTAGAAGAATACTTCAATATTTCTAATCCAGTAATTAATACTTCAATAGAATCTGTTAGTAAAGAAGAATTAATACCTTTAAGAAGAGAAAGAATTCATAAAATTCTTGGTCCATTGGTTATTAGAAATGAAAATCATGAGAAAAATAGTCAAATTGAAAAGAAAAATTTATCAGACGTTGAAATAACAGATAAATTAAAACTAATAGGTTGTAAATTGAATGAAAAAGAATATGGATGGGAGGTTGAAGTTATTGCCAACAGATCACAAGATTTAAGAAGAGAAATTGATTTGATAGAGGAAATTGCAAGATTAATAGGTTATGACATGTTTGATTTAAATTTGCCAAATCCAATTAAACCGGGTAAGCTTTCTTCTACTCAAATAGCATTAAGAAATTTAAAATCAGGATTTATAGATACTGGATTTACCGAAGTGTTATCTTATTCTCTTGTTCCAGAGAGTAATAATGATTTAATCAAGATTTCAAATCCGTTATTGATAGAAACATCTTGTTTAAGAAATAATATCTGGCAAGAACATATCAAAATTTGTAATCAAAATATCAAATCAGGAAATGATTATTGTTGGATATTTGAAGTAGGAAATATATTTCATAAAAAACCTGATCTATCACAAGAGGAAATCATAAACGGAGCAATATATGGCAAAAATAAGTTTGACAAATGGTCAGAAAATATTAAAGATGAAAATTTAAATTATTATGAAGCGAGAGGTAAACTTAGGGAAGCATTAACAAAATTAAATTTTAAAATTGAAGATAAACCAACCGAATCAATAGAGTTTCTTCATCCAGGAAGAGCCTCTATATTATTTACGGAAGGATGTGAAGTAGGATATTTTGGAGAAATTCATCCCAAATTAATTGCTGAAAAGAAAGCTTTAAAAAAAATGTATTTATTCAGTTTAAAAACTAATAATATTTTAAATGCATGCACAAGAAAAAATAAATGGATACCAGTTTATAGACAATTTCCAACAGTTCCAAAAATGGAAAGAGATATTAACTTTATATTTAATAAAAAGTATCTTGTAAACGAGATAATTTCAATAATAAAAAAATCTGGTAAAAAGTTATTAGAAGATGTCTATTTAATAGATGTTTATGAAGATAATAATTTTGGCAAGGATTTTATAAGCTATACATTTAGGTTGGCTTATAGAGATTATGAAAAAACTTTATTAGATTCTGACATAGCAGATCTTCATGAAAACATTGTTTTAATAATTGAAAATAAATTCTCAACCAAATTAAGATAGATAGTATACTAATTCTTATCTAAGACCCAATATAAGTCTTAGAAAGATTCTTAAATAAGAAAAATAATAATCCTATTAATTTAATTGATAATATATAATAATACTCATGATTAATATTATTTCATTTTTAATATCTTCTGTTCTTTGGGTTCAAGTCCCTCAATGGTCTGACGACTGGTCTAAATGTTCAGTTGATGTTCCAGACGCATCATGCCATTGGTATATAACAGCTCCAGATAATACGTTCGGAGAAGGTTTTGACTGGGCAAGCGCTCCTTGGTTTGATGCAAACGGGTTAAACGATGTGCCAAGTATTAATAAAAATACTGCATTACAAAACTTGCAATCTCGGTAGTACTGTCTTTAAGGCAGCACTACATAATTGAAACTCTAGTTATATTTATGTTTTTAGTACATTACTTCAAGACTGGACAAGCAAAGGACAATAAATTATAAAATTAGACTATATATTGATTATCTTATTTAAGATTCATTAGTAGACTATTTATAAGTCCTATATAAGACTAGTAATACTCTTTTTATATAAATTTATTCAACTCTTCTATTTGAGGAGTGTTTGTGTACTGAATTATGTTAAGTCTTATATAAGAAAGTTAATACACCATCATTTGTTATGCATTATTCACATTTAACTACTCTGAAAAGCAAGAATTACTTTTTAGAAATTTTTTTAATTTAAATATCATCTCTTAAGTCTTATATAAGACTTTTATTTAGACTTAGAGTAAGTCTCATATAAGATTATTAACACTATCTTCTATACATATTTTTAAGCAATTGATATGCATCATTTAATTTCCTCATCTCATCAGTAGACCCACCAGAATCTGGATGAGTTTCTAAAGCTTTAATTTTATATGCTTCTCTTATTTTATTTAATGTATGTGCTGACCCTGCAGCGGTTGATAACTTTAATAATTTTAGAGCTCCATGAACAGTCATTGTTGAATCAAGTGCTTCAAATGAATTCCCCTTATTTTTCCTTTTAAACCTACTTATAAATCTTCTTACTAATGTTGGGACCCTATTTAATAAATCAGATGTTGCAAATGGATCTTCTAATACACCTATCATTAAAATAACTAATTCTAAGGAGGGAGTTTGTTTTATCCAAAAAGGACATAAATCCGACATTAATTTATTTGCGGCACTCCAAGTGAATGGTAACTGCTCGGTTCCATCAATATTTGGCCAAATGTCTATACAAAACCAATCAATAGATGCTTCTATTACTTGTTCATTCGGAATTGATCCATATAGGTTTTTCCAATGGCTTATAATTTCAATTCGACATTTTATTAAATCTTTTTCCTTGATTGTATTAATTTGAATATCATTAATTTTTTGTTTTGTTTTTTCAATATTTATACTTCTTCTCAGATTTCTAACCTTTTTTCCAACAAAATTAGGTAGGTTGATGTTTAAGTTAGGTTTCTCAATAACTTCTTTCTTATTTAAAAGAAGTTTTTCTTCGGATTCTGTACTAGTACTCTCATCCTTATTAGATTTAATAAGGACTAAAGCACTCTTTTCATCAAAGTTAGAGTATTCATTTATATTCACCTTTTCGCTGTAATCAATTGTCTGTTGTTGACTTTTAGGTAATAAGTCTTCTTCTTGAAGAATTTCCGTAAGCAACTTTTCTATTACAGGACCTCTTGCTCTAAAACCCCATTCTTTTCGTAATTGATCAAACCTAGAAACTAACTCTTCTGGTAAATCAATTGAAATTCTTTTTGTATTTGAATTCTCAGAATTACTCAATTAAACATTTTTTTTTAATAATAGAACAAAAATATTAATTGTATTCATATTATGAAAGTCTAAATAAATATTTTGTCTTTAAATCAAAATCTTGCTTTTTATAAGTCACGTCTCAACAAAATAAATTTTTATAATAAAAATAAAAAAATGTTTTACTGTAACTTTAAATCCTCAGAAGAAAAAAAGTCTTTTTATCAAAAAAAGAAATTAGAAATGCTTAATTACATCAAGGATTCTCTTGAAAGAAAAATTGCATCAGTAAGTGCTTCAATAGAAGTTCTAGAAAATCAAATCTCTAGAGACAAAGTTGAAGTTAGTAGTTGATTTTCAAACAAAATTTTCAAGAAGTTTCTCTGGTCCATATTTCTTTAAATAATTAATATTAGATTTTTCTGTGACTAGTAAATATCCAGCAAAACCCAACCCATTAACACTAAAGCCATGGACGTGATCGTGCTTCCTTTTAATTATGGCTATCCAATTATTTGTAATTAAAATGTTGTGAGGAAATCTTGGTTTTTCATCATCAATTGGATTTCCTAAACCAATTTTTTTTGAAAGTTCTAAGTATAAATTATAAATATTTATTGAATTATCTAAAAAGTTAAATTTTGATACAACAGAATTTTGCTTAAGCTTGCTGTCTTGATAATTATTATTTTCTAAATCTAAAAACCACTTCTCTCTTGGACAAGTGATTTCACCATGATCTCTTCTTAAAAGCTGAAAATGCCTATGCGGTTGACTTGCACCTGCTATGGGAGAACTATTAAAAAACCATAGGCCACTTGTATCTTCATTTACCATTTGTATAGCTATCCAATCATTAATATCTAACCATCCATCTTGAGGTTTCCAAGTATTTGTTATTAGTAAAATATGACCTGTTTGTACAGGATATTTATTTAGTATTAATTGATGATTAGATCCAATTTTATCAACTTCAAGTATCTTATCCCATGGTTTAAATGGATTCTGTTTTGGACCAAAACTATTTTTTTTCTTAAATTTTGAAGTATCAAGTTCTCTAATTATAAAGTCATTTTTATTGTAATATTCACTAGTTACAACAGTCGTTTTTAAAGGAAATAAGCCATTATTGGTAATAGATAAATGAGTTTGATCTAATGCTTTAACCCAATATTTTTCACTTCTCATTTATAAAAATAGAAAAAATTCTCATATTCATTTTAAAAAAGATAATAAATTAGGAATTACTTTTTATTAAATTGATATTCTTTTAATTTTTCTAACGATACAGATTCTAAAACTATTATATTTGTTGCTTCTAAAATAACCATAGGTGCTAAGCCATCAAGCAATGCCTGTCTCCACCTATCTAAACAAATACACCAATGATCTCCATCCTTCAAGCCTGGGAATGAATACATTGGCATAGGGGTTATTAAATCATTACCTTGAGACATACTATATTTAAGGAAATTATCATCCATTATGCAGCAAATTGAATGATTTCCTCCATCATTTGAATCGTATTTGCAATATCCATCTCGAAACCAACCTGTAAGAGGTTTGCAGCTGCATACCTCGAGCTTTTGTCCTAAAACATTTAAATGTTCATTATTTTTTTGACTTTCTTTATTCATTTTTAGATAATTTATTTAAATAATAATAAATACTCATACATTTCTTAAAAAAGGGTTGACGAATATGGGGGGTAAAGAGGTAATAATTTTAATAAGGTTTTTTTCAATATGGATTGGGACTTCACTGAAAACATAGCATTTAAATCCCTAATTGAAGCTTTTAAAGAATGTGATGAAACATCAGCAACTGAATTCTTGGCGAGTGATGGGGCATCATATTATTTAGAATTAATTCAAGACGCTGCAGGTGATGGCATCGATATAAGTGATTATGAAATTATGGAAGAACTTCAAGAAGAAATTATAGATTATCTTGAAAATAATTTATAATCTAAAATTTATTTAGGCACTAAAATATTTCGCTTTTGAATGAAGTGAAATTATTGCAGTAGTACTTTGTTCAGGATGTAATTGCTCTGATTCATCCATTGTTAAATTAATCCTTTTTGTATCCAATAATGATAACTGTATATTTGAATCAGAAACTTTAGGACAAGCTGGATAACCAAATGAGTATCTAGCTCCTCTATATTTTTGAGCTAATATTTCACGGTTATTGTTTGGCTCATATGATTTAAATCCACATTCAATTCTTACTATTGAATGAACATATTCTGCAAGAGCCTCTGCTAATTGAACGGTTAAACCATGAAATATTAAATAATCACTATATTTATCAGCTTTAAATAATTCTTGAGAATATTCGCTAGCTATTTCCCCCATTGTTACTGCTTGCATTGGAAAAATATCTACTGGATAATTATTTTTAAGATCACAGTAAAAATCAGCAATGCAAAGATTATTTCCCGATTTTTGTCGAGGAAAATTAAATTCAGAAATTTTTTTATTTGATACATGATCAAAGAGGTAAATACTATTATCATTCCTCCCGCAACGGAAGTAGCCATAGACAGCTTTTGGTGAAACTAGGCCTTTATCTAAAATAATATTGATCCATTTTTCAAGTAATGGATTTGCATATGAATCTAAATAATTATTGTATTCTTCTACTGATTGACCTTTGTTTTTTTTAATTTGCCATTGACCACTAAATAATGCTTTTTTATCCAAATAAAAAATTAGTTTGTCAAAGTCTATTTCAAAATCTTGAAGAACTCTAGTTCCCAAAAATGGAGCCATTATAGGTTCCTCTTCTTCTACAAAATTAGATCTATTAAAATTTTCAATTAATTGAATACTTTTGGTTTTTTCAAAATTTTTATTTAAATTTTTATCTTTAGCAGAAGAGCTTGGGGAGGCTAATTTAATTTGAATATCATCAGTATTAGTAAAACCATTTTCATTAGACCAATTACCCTTCTTTTTACTATCCATATAGTCATTCATAAATTGTAAATCTGTAAAAGCATCTTTCCCATACAAAATTTTACCTTTATATATCTGACTACAATCTTCGTTCACAAATTTTGGAGTTAATGCGGCACCTCCAAGAATAACTGGAACATTAATTTCAGCATTGTTAAATGCTTCTAAATTATCCTTCATAAATGCTGTAGATTTAACAAGTAAACCACTCATAGCAATACAGTCTGCTTTGTGTTTTTTTTGTGCATCAATAATCGCTGAAACATCCTGCTTAATTCCAAGGTTGATTACATCAAATCCATTATTTGAGAGAATTATATCAACTAAATTTTTACCTATATCATGAACATCTCCTTTAACAGTTGCTATTAGTAATTTTCCGTTAGATATTTTTTTATCTACTGTTTCCATATGTGGTTCTAGCACTGAAACAGCAAATTTCATTGTTTCCGCTGATTGCAATACAAAAGGTAATTGCATTTGGCCGGATCCAAATAGTTCTCCGACTACTTTCATTCCATCTAATAAATAAGTATTAATTATTTCAAGTGGTTTGTATTTTTTAAGCGCTTTATTTAATTGTTCTTCTAAACCTATTTTTTCTCCATCTACAATATGGTTTTTAAGTTTTTCTTCTAAGGTGAGGTTTTTATTTGAAGTAGATGATTTTTTAAAGTCACTGATTGTTAAATCTTGGAATACTTTTGTTAGTTCAACTAATGGATCATATATACATATTTCATTGTCAAATTTCCTTCTGTCATATATTAAATCTAAACATAATTTTTTTGTTTCCTCAGATATTTTTGAAAGAGGCAATATTTTATTTGGTGCAATAATAGCTGAATCTAATCCTGCCTTTATACATTCATCGAGAAATATTGAATTAAGATTAATTCTTGATAATGGTGAAAGCCCAAAACTTATATTAGATATTCCTAAAATAATATGAATATCTGGGAAGCTTTTTCTTATATTTGATATTGCCTCAATAGTTGCTTTTGCATTTAACCTGTCTTCTTCAATTCCTGTAGATATTGGCAGTGCTAAAGGATCAAAAAATATCTCATAATCTGCAAGGCCACTAGATCTAGTTTTAATTAATGCTCTCTTTGCAATACTATATTTTTTATCTGATGTTCTTGCCATTCCATCTTCATCAATAGTTCCAATAACGATTCCAGCACCATAATCTAATGCAAGTTTTAAGACCTGATTAAATCTTTCATCTCCATCTTCGTAGTTTGTTGAATTTATAATGCATTTTCCTCCTACGGTTTTTAATCCGCTTTCCATTTTGTCTGCTTCTGTTGAATCTATCATTAATGGAAGGTTTATATTTGTGACTAATCTTGAGGTAATTTCTTTCATATCCTTAACCCCATCTCTTCCTACATAATCAACATTGACATCTAGTATGTGAGCATTTTCTTTTTGCTGTTGCTTAGCAATTGATACCAAGCCGTCCCAATCATCTTCATTTAGTAGTTCCCTTACTTTTTTTGATCCACTAGCATTTAAACGCTCTCCAACAATTAATATTGAATTATCTTGTTTATATGGAACTGAATTATATATAGAAGCGGCTGAAGGAATAAAATTTGTTTTTACAGTAGAAAGGTTATTATTTATTTTTTTATCGACTATGTCATCTATGATTGATGATAAATGCTTGATATGTTCAGGAGTGGTTCCACAACACCCTCCAATAAGTTGAACGTTAAAATCATAAATAAAGTTCATCAACTGCATTTTCAACTCTAATGGAGTTAATTTATAATGAGCAACACCCCCTATGTTCTCAGGTAATCCTGCATTAGGTATACAACTAATTGCAAAGGGTGAATTTTCAGCTAAATACTTAATATGTTCTTTCATTTGAACTGGACCAGTTGCACAATTTAGTCCCAAAATATCGATATCGTATGGTTCTAGTATTGTTAATGCAGAGGCTATATCTGAACCGACTAGCATCGTTCCTGTGGTTTCCATAGTTATGGATATCATTATTGGTAATTCAATATTCTTATTTTTGATTACTTCTTGAGAAGCAAATAATGCTGATTTTATTTGTAATACATCTTGGCATGTTTCTATTAATAAAAGGTCAATACCTCCGTCTATTAGACCATTAATCTGTTCTTCATATGAATCTTTCAGCTTATCAAAATTAATATGACCTAATGTTGGTAATTTTGTCGTTGGTCCAATTGATCCAGCTACAAATCTAGGAGTATTAATAGAGGAATATAAATTCGCACATTTTTTTGCTATCTGAGCCGCTTTTTTATTGATCTCATAAGCTTTGTTTGAAATATTATATTCATCTAAAACAATAGATGAAGCTCCAAACGTATTAGTTTCAATTACATGACAACCTGCTTCAAGAAATGAGTTATGTACTTGTTCAACAATATTAGGAGAGGATAAAACTAAGTTTTCATTACAACCCTCTAAATCATCCCCACCAAAATGATGTGATGATAAATTTAAATTTTGAAAAGAAGTACCTGTCCCACCATCAAAAATAATAATTGGTTTATCATCTCTATTTAAATAATTTCTAAATGAAACCATAATTTAAAAGAAAAAAAATAAAAGTTAACTAATATCAATACGTGTTATCCAATCATCATAGTCTTGTGAACGGCCTTCCGTTATTTCGATAAGCTTATTTTTTAATTTATTCATTATGCGACGATCATTATTAATATTTGTTGATTCTATTTGCTTTACAGGTGTAATTTTAGCTGCAGTACCAGTTAGAAATACTTCATCAGCAATAAGTAATTCTGTTTTATCAACAGGTCTTTCTATAACATTTATACCAAACGATTTCGCTAATTCAATAACACTAGCTCTAGTAATTCCCTCTAGAATGTCTTGATCAACTCCTGGTGTAATCAATTCACCATTTCTTACTATAAATAAGTTCATTCCACTAGCCTCACTTACTTTACCACTAGAATTCAATAGCAAAGCTTCGTCAAATCCTGATAAACTAGCCTCTGTCTTGGCTAATGAACTAGTAATGTAAGCACCGCTTATTTTACCTCTTAAAGGTAGAGATCTATCTTCTTGTCTTGTCCAACTACTCATCCTACAAGACACACCATCGGGAGATAAATAATCTCCTAGTTCAATACAATAAATGAAGAAATCAGTTTCTATATTATGTAATCTAGGAGCAATACCTAAATCACTTGTATAAACAAAAGGTCTTATATAGATCGGTTTTGTAGGTTTATTTTTTTTTAATATTGTTTTTAGTGCATTAAATATATATTCTTCAGATATTTCTGTTAAAAGCAATCTTGCACTTTGAGATAACCTTTTTATGTGTTTATCTGTTCTAAATAAAAGAAATTCATCCTTATTAGATGGATTTGGAATAGCTCTCATTCCTCCAAAGGCTGCTGTTCCATAATGAAGTGCATGAGTTGCTATTGACACTTTTGCATCTTTAAAGGGTATACACTTACCTTCAAACCAGGCATATGGAAGAAATTCTTGCATATTTTATTTTAGAAATGAGTTAAAATTGTTCTAACTTACTTAAGTATTCTAAACCTAATTGTTATAATTAAATGCATAGGATATTAAATATTGCTGGAAATGAAAATAATAACGTTGATTTAATTGAACATCCTAAAGCTGATTTTATATTTATCACGAGCGTAAAAGCTGATATTAATATAATTTCAGATTTAATTGAAGATAAAGAATTTCTTTTATTCCAGGATAATTTTAGAGCATTAGAAATTTCAAACCTAAATACATTCGCACAAATAGATAATTATTTTTTAAAAACAATAAATTATGCAAAAATAGTTGTTTTAAGATTGTTTGGTGATAAAGGGACATGGAGTTATGGACTTGAACAATTAATAAAATGGAAAGAAGTAAGTCTTAATAAAACTCTTTTAATTCTTTCTGGAACGGATGAAGAGGATTTATCACTAAATGAATTAAGTAGCGTTGATTTAGATACTTCATTAAAAATTAGTAAACTTCTTAAGTCAGGAGGAAAGGAGAATTATCGAAGATTTCTACATTGTTTAAGTTATCTATCATCTAATGAAACTAATATTCCACTAAAATATTTATCTAACGTCAGCTATCCAGATCCTTATCAATATGATTGGAAAAATGAAAAAGGATTAAAGGTTGGAATAATTTCTTATAAATCACTTTTTTTAGCTAACGAAATTGAATTATCAAATGAATTAATATCTCAACTAAGGTGTAATGGTTTTTCACCTAAAACAGTATTTGTTTCCACTTTAAAAAATTATGATGTTCAGAAGGAATTGATTAATCTTTTTAAAAAAGAAGATATAAAACTACTAATAACAACTACCTCTTTTTCTTCCTCGCTTAATAGTTCTAGTGAAAATATAGATAATAATTTAAATATTTTTAAATCACTTAATCTTCCAATCCTTCAAATACTCTCTTCTAATAAATCCAGAAATAATTGGTTGGACTCATCAACTGGAATGAATCCAACAGATTTATTAATGCAAATAATTATTCCAGAATTTGATGGACGAATTACAACAAAACCTTGTGCTTTTAAAGAGGTTATTTCTGTAAATAAAACCTTATGTAGCAAAATTACAAGTTACAAAGTTGATTTTGGAAATATTAAATGGATAACAAAACTTACAAGTAATTATCTAAGACTAAATAATTTAAATAATTTTGATAAAAAGATATCATTAGTAATTGCAAATTATCCTGTAAAAAATGGAAGAATTGGAAATGGAGTCGGTTTAAATACTCCGCAGTCTGTCCTTAATATTCTTTATTGGTTAAAAGATGAAGGTTATGATCTTGGTTCTAGAGAATTACCTAAAAATTCATCAGAACTAATTTCGTTACTTATAAAAACTAGAACAAATGATATTGAATCTCAAAATAATAAACCTCTTGATTTTTTATCATTAAATGAATACTTAGAATTTTGGAACAAACTATCCCTTAAACCTAAAAATCTTATCGTTGATAGATGGGGTGTTCCATCTAAGTCTCAAGATTTAGAAAACCAAGGTTTTTCGATTAATGGTCTTTTCTTTGGAAAAATATGTTTACTAATTCAACCTCAAAGAGGTTACGATATTGAATCTAATAAAGATATACATTCTCCAGATCTACCACCACCCCATAGATATCTAGCCCAATATTATTGGATTGAAAGTAAATTTGATTCGAATGCTATTTGTCATATAGGTAAACATGGCACTATTGAATGGTTACCAGGAAAATCTATAGGACTTAGTGATGAATGCTTCCCGAGTATTATTTGTCCACCAATTCCAAATATATATCCATTTATTGTTAATGACCCAGGAGAAGGATCACAAGCAAAAAGGCGAACTCATGCGACAATAATTGATCATCTAACACCTCCTTTAGATAGATCTGATTTGTATGGAAAACTATCGACTTTAGAACAATGTTTAGACGAATACTATGAGGCTAAGTTATTAAATTCTAAGCGAATAAACATTATTGAAAAATCTATATTAGAAATTATAAAAAACGATTTTAAAGACATTATATTTTTTGACGAATCAAATAAAATTGAAAAAATTGACTCATATCTATGTGAACTAAAAGAATCACAAATAAGAACTGGTCTTCACATTTTTGGAAGTAGACAAAAATTTATAAATGAAATTAATTTAATCATAAGTATTGCTAGAGTTCCAACTGCAAAACGTAGTGGGTTAATCCAATACATCGCTTCAAATCTTAATTTAGATTTAGATCCATGGACTAATAACTATGATCAAGTTCTTAGTGATAACGATAAAGAAATTATTAGTAATTATTCAAAAGATAATATCAATAACTTTAGAAGAGCATTAGAATTTATAGAAAATCAAGCAAAATATTTAATTTATCATTTCTTTTACAAAGACCAAATAACTCTAAATGAATTAAAAATATTAGAAAATAAAAATATATTATTATTATTTAATGTAGATAAAAAACATAAAGATTATTTTAATCTAATTCATAAAGAAATATTAGAACCTATTATTAAATCGACCATAAATGAGAAGGCTTCATTTATAAATGCTTTAAATGGTATATATGTAAGTAGCGGACCATCAGGAGCCCCAACACGTGGTAAAACTGAAGTTCTTCCTACAGGTAAAAATTTTTTTTCGGTTGACTCCAGAGGCTTACCAACAGAATCGGCATGGATTGTTGGATGTGAATCAGCTTCTCAAATAATTGATTTATATAAACAGGATCATGGTCAAGACCTTAAAAAATTAGCTATTTCTGTATGGGCTACATCTACTATGAGAAACGGAGGGGAGGATGTTTGTCAAATATTGTATTTACTAGGCGTAAAACCAATTTGGGATGGTCCTTCTAGAAGAGTCATTGATATAGAAATAATTCCTTTAAGTATTCTTAATAGACCAAGAGTTGATGTTACTTTAAGAATTTCGGGTATGTTTAGGGATGCATTTCCTCAATTAATATCTTTAGTTTACAAAGCTATAAAATTAGTTTCTAAACTTGACGAAGATAAAAAATTAAATCCAATTTCAGCATCTTATAAAAACGGAGATTCTTTAAATCGAATTTTTGGTTCTGCACCTGGATCATATGGAGCTGGATTACAAGAACTTATATCTAATTCTAGTTGGGAAAATATAAATGATTTTGCTGATTCTTATTTAAACTGGAGTAAGTGGATATATTCTGATGGAAATGAACCTATCGAAAATAAAAAAGAATTAGAAAATGCGCTTAAAAATATTCAAGTAGTTATTCATAATCAAGATAACAGAGAACATGATATTTTAGATTCTGATGATTATTATCAATTTCAAGGAGGAATATCATCAGCAATAAATAAACTACAAGGCAAATTTCCCGAAATATATCATGGTGATTTATCAAAATATCGTTTATCTAAAATAAATAAATTAAGCTATGAAATAAATAAGGTTGTTAGGACAAGAGTGCTTAATCCAAAATGGATAGATGGAATGAAGGAAAACGGATATAAAGGTGCCTTTGAGTTTTCTGCAACGCTCGATTATTTATATGCTTATGATGCCACAACGAAAATAGTATCTGATTGGTGTTATACCCAAATATATAATTCTTGGATATGTGATGAGAACCTTAAAAAGTTTTTTATCGAGAATAATCCATGGGCCTTACGAGATTTATCACAAAGATTTCTTGAGATTATTAATAGAGAGATGTGGAATGACCATACTCCAGAAATATTAGAAAATTTAAAAAAGATTGTTAATATGGCTGATGCCAAAATTGAGAAAAACGAATACTAGTTTATCGGCTCAATAATGAATATCCATGACTATCTGTTCCGCAGGTTTTAAGCATATTAAGGCTTTCGGTTATTTTATTTATCTCTGAACATACAAAATTACTTGCTTGCCATCTTTCTTTCAAATCATAATCGTACCAAACTTCAATTCCGTCAACTCCTTGCTTATTAGCTTCAGGGATTAGTTTAAAAAAGGGAATTCTGTACCTCGCTGGATGTGCAAGAAAAGATAAACCTCCAGCTAATCTGATTGCCTTGGTTACTGATTTGATGTGTAAATCATTCCCAATTGGGGACTCGCCTTGAACATAAGGTGTTAGATGAGTGCTTTTTATATTAATTCCTAATCCAATAACATGAACTAAGCATCCTAGAAGTAAACAATTTATTTCAATTCCAGAAATTAGTTTAAAAGAATCAGTTGGATATTTATCAAGTATATTATTACGTTCAATGAAATCATGAGCTTTAACAGTGTGATGATCTGTTATAGATATAAATTTTATTTTATTTATAAAAGCTTGATCTAATAATTGTTCAGGATCAAAGCTCCCATCACTAAATTTCGTATGACAATGAAAATTTACTAAGCCTGGACAGCTTTCCTTATTTATATTTGTTGTTATTTTTATTAAATCTTGCCTATCCATTCTTTAGAGATTCTTCATTTTTTCTCCTGATTTTTGCATATAACTGAATAGATACAAGCATAAATATTACTAGTCCAAATACACTCCATGTCACAATACTTGTAGGGAAATTATTTTTAAAAATAACTAATAGTACAATTATAAATAATAATAACGTAGGAAGTTCATTTAATAATCTAAGGTTTTTTGCAGATATTTTTGAAGTACCATTCTGTAAAGAGTTCATTATTTTATAACAATAAAAATGATATATGACTAAGCCCAAAACAAAAGAAATTTTTATCTGAAGCCATTTTTCACTTAACCATCCAGGTTGCATAATTACTAAACAGATAGCCATACTTAAAGCCAGTATCATTCCTGGAGTAGTAATAATATTGGCAAGCCTTTTTTCCATTAAGGAATATTGATCATTAAACGCAATCTTCAGATCATCTTGCATGGTTCTTGACTCTTCATGATATATAAAAAGCCTAACTAAATAAAAAAGACCAGAAAACCATACAATTACACCAATGATGTGAAGAGACTTAAACCATAAATATGCTTCTGATGACAAATTAATAAAATATAATTCATAAACTATTACCAATATAAATACTTATTTAATAGTGAATAATTTTAAATTTATAAAAATTAATCAATATTTATAACTCATTAAAGTAATTATAAATATCATTTGCTGAATGTATACCAAGACCTTTAACTTTTGAAAGTTCCTCTCTGCTTGCAATTCTAATTGCATCAATTGAATTAAAATGCTCAAGCAAATCTTTAATACGTGAAGGTCCTAAACCTGGTATTTGGGATAATTGAGATCTATTCATTCGAGTAGATCTTTTATTTCTATGAAATGATAATGCAAATCTATGTGCTTCATCTCTTACTCTTCGAAGTAATAGAACTCCTTTTTGGTTTTGATTAGTATCAAGAGATTTTGAGAACCCTGGGATGAATATCTCTTCATTTTTTTTTGCTAAAGAACATATACTAACTTCTTCATGAAGATCTAATTGTGTTAAGGCCTTCAATGCTGCATTTAATTGTCCTTTCCCGCCATCAATCATAATCAAATCTGGCCAATCTGTTAGAAGATCATTTTCTAATGCACTTTTTTTCTTATCTTGTAACGAACTAATGTCTCCGCCATCAATTTTAAATTTTGACCATTTTTTAAATCTTCTATATATAACCTCATAAATTGAGGCAAAATCATCACTGTGACCAATAAATATATTAGGATCTTTAATCTTATATTTTCTATAATTTTGTTTGGATGGAATACCATCTATAAAGACTACTTGTGATGCTACAGGATCTGTTCCTTGTATATGACTAATATCATATCCTTCAATTCTTCTCGGCTGGTTAGTTAATTCAAGTATTTGAGTCAAGTCTTCTATTGCAGATTCATTATCTTGAATTCCATTTAATATCCTCTCTAATTCTAATTTTGCATTTTTTAAAACCATTTCAACGGTTTCAAACTTTTTATTTCTTTTTGGGATAATTAACTTAACTTTTTTCTGCCTTAATTCACTTAACCATTCTTCAATTGTGTTATGTTTTGGAAGATTAAATTGCAATAAAATTTCTGATGGTATTTCAACTCCTTCAACATTAATGTAGTGCTCTTCTAATACTCTTTGTAGTATCTCTTTCTCATCAATATTATCAATTTTTTGAGAATATCCAATCCTTCCTATTAATTTACCAGACCTCATTTGAAAAATTTGAATACTAGAGATGTTATTTTCAGAAACGATGCCAAAAATATCTCTATTAATTGATGAATCTGGTATAGAAATTTTTTGAGATTCGGTTAATAATTTTAAACCTAAAATTTGATCTCTTATTTTAGCAGCATTTTCAAATTCTAAATCATTGGAATATTGATTCATTTTTTGTTCTAGAAAAACCTCCAGATCATCGTTCCTTCCTTGAAAAATCATAGATACTTGCTTCATAGTTTTTTTATAATCTTCTGAGGATATTATTTCTTGACAAACACCTGGACATCTCCCAATTGAATAATTTAAGCAAGTTCTATCTTTATAAACAGGACGAGGTCTTTGTCTTAACGGAAAAATTTTTTTAATGATGAATAATGTTTTTCTTAATAATCCAACATCAACATAAGGTCCATAATATCTATCAAAATTATTTCTATTTCTCCTTTTTCTTGTTATGAAAATTCTTGGATATTGTTCGCTCCATGTAATGCAAAGATATGGATATTTTTTATCATCTTTTAATAAAATATTAAAATAAGGTTTATTAGCTTTAATTAAATTTGATTCTAAATTTAAAGCTTCATACTCGCTATCTGTAACTATAATTTCAATTTCAGTTATTTGTCTAACCATTAGACTTAATCTGGGTGACAGTTCAGCATAATTATTAAAGTAACTACTTACCCTATTTCTTAGTGTTTTAGATTTGCCTATATAAAGTAAGTTATTATCAATATCCTTAAAAAGATAACAACCAGAAGACTTTGGTATTTCAGATAATCTTGATTTTAATAACTCCTTATTTTTAATAAGTTTATATTCAATTTTGAGATTATATTTTTTATCAAATACTTTAGTAGAAACCTTTGTTGAAGGATTATTCATCTATTATTTCTAACCTCCGTAGTTCCATCCCGTAGTATTTAAATTTAACGAATCAACATCATTATTTAAATAAGCAGATAAAACCTCCCCAACAAAAACTGTATGATCACCATACATAACATTTCCTACAACCTTACATTCAACACCACCAACACTATCAACTAATATTGGTAAACCAAATTCTCCGATATTAAATTCTACAGATTCAAATCTTCCTCCAAGTGCTTTTTGTGGTTTAAAAAAGACTGCTGCTAAATCCTTTTGATCACTTTTCAGAACATTTAAAGAAAACTTTCCAGTATTTTTTATTATTTCATGACTGGATCCTTCAGCTCTTACTGCCATAACAACTAGGGGAGGGTTAAAGGAACCTTGTGTAACCCAACTAGCAGTAAAGCCATTTACTTCATTTGTCTCATCATCTTTCACTCCGCAAATAAACAATCCATGTGGAATTTTTCTTAATAAGATTTTTTTTGCTTCAAGATTTAATGTCATAATTGATTTAACTAATAATCGTATTTTAACCAAATATACTTTCTAATCATAATTAAATTATGAAAATACTTTACCCAGGTACATTTGATCCTTTAACAAATGGACATCTAGATTTAATACAAAGAGCTGAAAAATTATTTGGAAATGTAGTTGTTGCTGTTTTAGAAAATACTAGTAAAAACCCAACCTTTGATATTAGTAAACGAATAGTACAAATAAAGAATGCTGTATCTCATCTATCAAATATTAGTGTTATTTCCTACGAAGGTCTCACAGTAGATTGCGCAAAAGACGTTAACGCGAATCTGATATTAAGAGGATTAAGAGCCATGAGTGATTTTGAATATGAACTTCAAATCGCACATACAAATAAATCTCTTAATACTGAAATAGAAACAATTTTTCTTTCTACTAATACAAACTTTAGTTTTTTAAGTAGTTCCTTGGTTAAAGAGGTTGCTAAATTTGGAGGTGAAATAAACCATATGGTGCCTGATTCCGTAGAAAGAGATCTAAAGAAATATTATAAAAAAGATTAAATACATCCTTCTAATTTATATATGTTTTTTAGCAGGTTAAATGTCTTATCCCTGTCTATATTTTCTGAATTTTGAATAATACTTATAACTAGAGGTTTCTTATCTTTGTATAGATATCCTGATAACGCAAATACATTTGATAAAGTACCTGTTTTCCCAAAAAACTTACCTTTTAATTCTGAGTTTGTGAATCTTTTAGCCAATGTTCCTCTTACCCCAATAATAGATAGTGAAGACTGAAAAGTACTAAAGTTTTTTGAATATTTCATCTTATTCAAAAATTCTGATATTAATTTGGTTGTTACTCTATTGTTTCTGGAAAGACCACTTGCATCTGAAATAGTTGAATGATCAACTTTTAATCCTCTATTATTCAACCAATATTTTAATTTAATATAATCATTCTCATTCCAAGAATTTGAAGCATTTTTAAAAAGTGATTCTGCAGTGAAGTTATGGCTTTCAGAATTAGCTAATGTTATTAAGGACAATAATGGATTAGAAGAAATTGATTCCAATTTAATTGATGAATTCAAATAATATTTTTTAGAATTATCTGCAATATTGATATTTATTGTGGAATAAGGAAATTTTTTAAAAATATATTTTTCTATAGTCTTTTTTAAGTATTCAATATTTTCATAATTACTCACATTACTATTTAATGCCAAGGTTGTAATAGGAGCTCCATAATCGTATTGCTTATCTACATTTGTCCAACCTTTTGGCCAATAATATTTAGAATTTATTTCTAAGATATTCAGATTAATTTTATTATTATTAGTGATATTAGATAGTAATTTATAAATATCAGAATAGTTAAGATCTGGATCCCCTTGACCTACTAAATAATATTTATCTTTACCCTTTCTAAATATTGACGTTTTAAAACTTTTTGAGGATTTGAATTTATTTAATACATATGCAGTACTAAATAACTTTAAATTTGAAGCTGGTATTCTTAATATATCATCATTATATGAACTTATAAGAACACCATTCTCATTAATAATGGATACGCTAAAAGTCTTATCAAGCGATTTAAATAATAATTCATCATACTTTATGCACTTTTTGTTATTCCTAATTATTCCTGCAGAATTAAAATATATGTTATTTAATAATTTACTTTTTTGAGTATTTAATAAATTCCAAATTAAAAGAGGAAAACTTAATAAGGCAAAAATTAAAATAATATAAAAATAAATTTTTCTAAAAACTATCAAAACTATAAATTTACAAAAATAGTTTCATTATCAGGTCTCTCATCAAATTCTTTTTTAAATAAATATTTTTTATTAATTTCTTTAAAAAGTAACCAATTATTTGGATAAGAATGCATTAATGCACCATTATCAATTGGTTGAAGAAAATAAACGTTATACCAAGTTTTTACAAAGTTTTTTCTTCTTTCTCTTATTACACTTCCTATCCCAATATTTGCATCTTCAAATTTTGGATTTAACGAATAATGCAAACCCTTAAAGTTATCACACATAGGTTCGAATGTATCAAAATCGTAAGGTTGAGGCAGTATCGATATCAAGATTGATTCATCTTGATCAATATATATGGATTCATTAAACCCTTTAAATGTAAAAATATTTTCTTTAATATCTGGATAATCTCTCTGAGCCAAAGCTACAGCTCCTGGATCAGAATAAGTAAGAAAAACATTTTTTTTTATTTTTTTATTATTATAATAATTTGCAAGAATCTTATAAATAGTTATACCTATTTTATTAAATTTTAATCCCTCGAAATTAAATTCAACAGTAAATCGAAAACTTGATAGTTTTAAACTAGAGATTATTGAATTTTCAAGATTTTTTAAGGCATCATTAAGATCCTTAGGTAGCACATAAATAGTATTCATTAGAATTTTTTTATACAAATTTGAATTAGTTTAAATAATCTATCTATATCAGACTTCTTATTCATAGTTCCTAAACTAACACGAATGTTTGAATAAAGTTGATTACTATCATATCCCATATTTTCAAGAGTAAGACTATGTTTTCCTGAGGAGCTAGAACATGCACTACCACTACTTATAGCAACATTATTATCAGACATATAGTTAATAACCTTATAAGCTTTTATTGGTTCTAATTTCGTATTAAATAAAAGAAATGATATGTGATTTGGAAGTCTTTCAGTGCTACTACCTGTAATTTTAATATTTGGATTATTAGTTATTTTATTTATAAAATATTTTCTAAGCAGTACTTTTTTATTATTTTCGAACTCGGCATTATACGAATTGAATTTAATTCTTCCCTTAATATTTTTTATTGACTGATACATTCCAGCTATTAATGGCAAAGGAGTTGTCCCTTGTCTTATTGAATATTCTTGAGAAAGTGAAATATCATTATTTTTTAATAACAATCTAGATTTTGAATTCGTCAATAGCAATCCTATGCCTTTAGGACCTCCAAATTTATGTGCAGATAAACTTAAAAGATCACAGTTAAGTTCTTTCCAATTAAAAATACCGTTACTTAATATCTGTGTCCCATCGATATGAAATAGAATATCTAATTCCTTGCATTTAGTTCCAACTAATTGGACAGGTTGTAAAGTTCCTACTTCACTCTGACCCCAAATTAGCGAAACAAGATTTGTGTTATTTTTAATTACTTCATTAATGTTTGATATATTTATAATCCCATCTCTATTAACTGGCCATTTATAGATTTCCCACCCTTTTCTTTTTAGCTTATTTGCTGAAATTATTGTGGCTTGATGTTCAATATTAGAGATAACAACTCTTCCACACTTATATTTATCACTAAGATTACTAAATACTAATGATGTCGACTCTGAAGAGCCTGACGTAAAAACAACATCTTCTGTATTAGCATTTAAAATCTTTGCTATTTTAAGTCTTATTTTCTCTAAGTATGTCGCACATTTAATTCCATATTTATAAGTTGAGGATGAATTACTCCAATAGTTTTTGTATGTAGAATTTATTATATTTAATACATTCTTAGATAATGGAGTTGTAGATGCATTATCAAGATAAATATACTTATTGTCCATCTATTTTAGAATATATGTTCCAGAAAAAACTTTTTTTGCATTACCAGTCATCAAAATTTCATCTTCTGATCTAGACCAATTAATTATTAGATTACCTCCTGGTAGATTTATTACTGTTTTTGAATTACATAAACCTAGTTTGTATGCTGCCACATGTACAGCACAAGCTCCTGTTCCACAAGCTAATGTTGCTCCTGCTCCTCTTTCCCATACAAGTACGTTAATGTTATCTCTATTTATTATTTGGGAAAAATGAACATTTGTTTTTTCAGGAAATAATTTATGTTTTTCAAACACTGGACCTAATAGTGAAAGTGATATTTGAGTGATATCTTCAAGAAAAAATATCAAATGTGGATTTCCCATCCCCACTGCATATCCCTGTTGTTCAAAATTCGTTTCTTTAAAGAGGCATGAAGGAATTGAATTGATTTTTGTATCGATTTTTGTTGGAATAGATTTAGTTTCTAATATTGGTTTTCCCATTTTTACAGTAATTTCACCATTATTATATTGAGCAATTTTTATACCAGCTTTTGTCTCGATCCTATATTCAGAAACGCTATAAGAACCTTTATTG